>JBDLIU010000210.1:0-7890 GCA_039714715.1 Bacteroidota bacterium | reverse complement strand
TCAATCATACCTACCATCGCAGGAGCTGCGGACAGGTGTCTGATACCTGAACATCCTTATAATGAGGACCATCTTACTCAATTAATGACAGAAGACAGAAACTCCAATCCAAGTAAATATGCAGTATTGCTGGTTTCGGAAGGTGCCACAAAAGATTCACAGTCTGAAATGACATTTGAGGGAGATGAAGTTGATATGTTTGGGCATAAAAAACTAAAAGGAATTGGAGATGTGGTAGCCAATGATTTAAAAGAACATTCCGCTAAGTATAATAATGGACGTCCAATACGTGTAGTAAACCAGAGGTTGTCATATCTTACAAGATGTGGAGAACCTGATGCATTGGATTCTATTGTTCCTATGGCATTTGGAAATATAGCCCTTGATCTTATCCTGCTAAATAAATCAGGAAGATTAATTAGCTTACGTAATGGTATTTATGATCATGTACCTCTTGATATGATCATGGACAGAAAGAAAATAATCGATGTGACTAAACATTACGATGTAGAGCGCTACAGACCTACATACGATTCATTTATTAAACAACCCATGTTTATTATGACATCGGATGATTAATAGCTTTAGATATTAATTGAAAAAACAAGGCCACTGACAAACAAACATCAGTGGCCTTTTTACTCCCCTTGAAATAATCTCCTATTCTTCTTTTGAGTTTAATTTATACCAGTTAACATTTCTTGTAAAATACATTGTCAGACCAAGGATCAGGGTCAGCCCAATACTCCCCATTAGAAGAGCATAGTCTGTTAATTGTAAGGTAACAAACAAGAAGCCGTATATACCAACCAATACAGCTGCCAACAACATGGTGAGTTTTCTGGCCTTAAAGATTGTTAATGAATAAAGTGTTATCATGGTTACTACTGCAACAGCTGTAACTGAATAAGCCATATTGAAATTAGAATGTTCAGAAATCGACACCAATAGCACATAGAATAAAAGCAACGCCAATCCAACTAATACATATTGGAATGGATGAATCTTTCTTCCATTCAATATTTCCACTAAAAAGAAAATAAGAAATGTTAGCGCAATGGTCATAGCTGCATATTTAGCCGAGCGCATTGATTTCTGATAATCATCCAATGGCATAATCAGGTCAACTCTAAATGATGAGTCTTTCATTTTCTTTGCATGATTCGATCCTACCCATGTTTGAGGGAAATTCCTGTTAAGTTGTAATATTTTCCATTCTGCTGTAAATCCATCCTTTGATACATCTCTGTCATCTGGCAAGAAATTCCCGTCAAACTTGGGCGAAGGCCAGTTAGAGTTAAGATTAACCTTTGTTGTTTTGCCCACCGGGATGAATGACAAGTTCTGACTTCCCTGCAACTTCATGTTCATTTTAAACTCAATCGAATCCTCCCCCAATTCCTTTATATCCGGAACATTAAATGTAACACCAGAGTAAATCATATTCGATACATTAGATCCGGATTGGGCTGTTAACTCTTGCTCACCCCATAAAAGTTGGATCTGGTCTTCAATCCCTCTGAGGTCTGAGATGCCTAATGTTATAAAAGCCTTATCATATTGAACTTCTTTCAGATTGGTTTGATCGGGAATTTCAGGAATTTTAAAATAGCCAGAAACACCCAGATCAGAGGTGTATACGACAATCTCATAAATTCCTCTTTTCAGTTTTTCAGGTGTAACTTCCCCATCAATATTTAATTCATCTGGTAAAATGTGCCAGAATTTTGTAATAGTTACAAGAGAGACCTCCTCTTTCCCTTCTTTCTCTTCTTCCTTTTCAAACTCATAAACCATTGGAATTGAAAGAACAGGACCATGAATCTCCTGCTGATTAGCCCATTTAGAACTCACTTCATGTACTGCTTGGGTATTTAATAGCTCTCTTTCCCTAATGATCTCCTTTATCATGGCTGAGGGTATCAGTAAAAGCAACATAAGTATTGTTACGGTAATTAATTTTAATGAAATCGAGTTTTTAATCCAGCTGTTAATTTTGTCAATAGTAGAATTTGTTTGATCATTCATTGTCTGTTTTATTTTGAGTATTAATAAATAATTTTTTGTTTACCTTCATTTCAGTAGTTGTTCAATTGCTTTTATGTGTTTTACAAAAGCAGATTTGCCTGATCTTGTTGTATAATATTTTGTGTTTGGTTTTCGACCGAGAAACTCCTTCTTGTATGTTATATATTTATTTTTTTCTAATGATTTCAGATGAGTTGCCAGGTTGCCATCAGTGGCATCGAGAAGTTCTTTGAGTGAATTAAAATCAAGGTGATCATTCACTACAAGGGCAGACATAATGCCCAACCTTACCTTGTTTTCAAAGGCCTTATTTAAATCTCTTAGAATTTCTTTCACTACTTATACTTTACATGCATAAACACACCGTAGATTATATGCAGGAATCCAAAACCTATTGCCCAAAACATCAACCCATAACCAATAAACTGAAACGCCAGTAAACCAAGTGCTATTTCAACCAATCCTAAACTTCTCACCTCCGTTAATGTATACTTACCGGCATTCACTAAAGCTAAACCATAAAATACCAGGGTAAGTGGCGCTACCATCCCAACATAGCCCTTAAGCAACAACATCAAACATATTATACCTCCTGTAACAAGTGGGATAAGGAGGTTAATAATGAGTCGTTTGGAATGATTATCCCAGAGCTTTTCATTATTCTTCCTCGCCTTTTGTAAGGTAAAAAAGATTCCGGCAGCCAAGGCCGAAACAAGGGTAACAATTGCGATGATTAATAAGGTAGTTACACTGTCACTATTAATCATAAGCTTGTTATACCCCAGGGACATCTGTTTTGAATAGACAGACTGATAAGCAACCAATGCTCCAGCTAAAGCGACAACTCCAGCAGAGACACCTGACAGTCCACTTAATGAAATAAACCTGGAAGATCGGCTCATCATCTCCTTGATATCTTTCAGGTCGTCTATATATTTTGATTTTTCCATAAAAGTACTTTGTATTTCAAAGTAACTATAAAAAAAGAACATATACAAGAGTGGAAATAGATTTAAATTAATCTGATTTAAAGATTATACAAACTGAGCTACGTTAATTAATCAAAAAGAAAATGAATTAGCATTACTCGTATCGTAAAGTCTTTGCTGGATTTAGTACTGCTGTTTTGTAAGCACGGTAGAATATGATTCCCATTGCAATTGCCAACGCTATTGCCCCTGAAATAAAATATATCTCCCAAATCGTTGAAACATGTCTGGAGTAACTCTGAAGCCAATCTGTTGTAAAATAATAAGTTATTGGCCAGGCAATAATATTGGCCAGGAGTAACAACCAAAAGAATTCTTTAGACATTATTCCAATAATTGAACCAATGCTTGATCCCAACGCCCTCCTTATACCTATCTCTTTTGTACGCTGTTCGGCCATAAAAGAGGTGAGACCTATCAAGCCCATGCTGGCTATAATAATTGCTAAGATTGTAAGCAGCAGGGAGAATCTACCGAATCTCAACTCATCGCTATATAAATCTGCCAGTTGCTGATCAAAAAAATGATATTCAAATGGTCTGGTTGGCACAAACTCATTCCATGTTTCTTCTATATGTTTGATAACCTCCTGGTAATTTTCAGAACTGAAACGGATTGAAATAACCTGAGCAAACACCTCAGGTCTTCTAAACATATCAAGGATAAACTTATTCCTGGGTCGGTGAAGCGACATGGCATTAAAATCCCCAAATACGCCAATTACACGTTCATCTCCATCTCTCGACTTAATTCTTTTTCCTATTGCTTCCTCGTTAGACCATCCAAGATCTTTGGCCATTGTTTCATTGATCATCACTGCATTCACTGTATCACCAGGGAAATCTGTTGAGAAAGCCCTACCCTCAACCACCTTGATGTCAAAAGCCTCCACAAAATCCCAATCAACAAGAAAAGTAGGAATGTAAAAACGTTGTCCGACTTCCAATCCCTCTATCTCATAATCTCGTGTATTATGATTAATCCCCAGATAATCCTCTGCTCCTGTAACATATTTAATATCCTTATGACTAAGAAGCTTCTGCTTGAATGTAGAATATTGATTAAATAAAGGCCCTACCCTCTGTATGTTAATTATGTGATCTTTCTTAAAGCCCAAATCAGCATTTCTCAAGAATTCCAGTTGATAAAAGACCACCAGACTACTAATAATTAACCCTATTGAAATCGAGAACTGGAAAATTACGAGAATTTTCCTTGCAACTCCTGATTTAGCACCACTTCTTAGGGTTCCCTGTAAAACAGAAATTGGTTTAAATGATGACAAGATAATAGCCGGGTATGCACCAGCAATTATACCAACAACCAGGGTTACAGCTATAAAGAAACCAATAGCTTCTACTTCAAATAAAAAATTGGATGGAATACGCTTTCCAGCAAAACTGTTGAATGCCGGCAGTAATAATTCAACAACAAGTAATGCAAGCAACATCGCAATTAAACTTTGAATGACTGCTTCTCCAATAAATTGAAGAGCCAGTTTTCTTCTCATGCTTCCAAATACCTTCTTTATCCCTATTTCTTTTGCACGACTCGCTGAGCTTGCAGTTGCCAGGTTAGTGAAATTTATACATGCGAGGGCTATGATTACCATGGCTATTATTGACAAAGTATAAACATAGACTTCATTCCCATTGGCCCTCATTTCATATACATGATGTGATTTCAGATGAATATCTTTTAATGATGTTAATGACAAGGTCACATCGGCCTCTTGTAAATCATTGTAATGGTTATTATAAAAATCAGGAAATTTTTCATCTAAAATGGCAGGAGATATCTCCTCATGAAGCAATACATAAGTCCAGCAGGGATTCCATATCCAGGTTTCAGGAAAGCGACCATTTCTGTTAAATTGCCTAAAAGTATTTAATGATCCCAGAATATCAATTTTCAGATGGGATTGTTGAGGCAAGTCTTCAATTACACCAGTGATAGTAAAATTGACACCTTCTTCAAGTCTCAGTACCTTATTCAAGGCTGACTCACCCCCGAAATAACGCATTGCGGTAGACTCCGTAACCACAATAGTATTAGGGTTATCTAATGCTGTTTCCGGATCACCTTCGATAAAAGGAATAGTAAAAACATCAAACACTGTAGAGTCTGCCATAATAAAGTATGGCTCATTATACTTTATTACTTCATCATCACTTTTTTGATATTCAAAAAACCACTGGTTCCTGAACTGGTTGAAAAATCGCACCTGTTTTTCAACTATTTCCGGGTAATCATTTACTAATGTAGGGCCACATGGAAAAGAGACAGTAGCTGCATCTTCATCTACATCGTTATTATTGTAAAGCCTGTTAACTCTGAATATTCGATCTGATTTCTCATGATGCCTATCATACTTCAATTCATCATTTACATACAGGATAATGAAGATAAAACTAGCCAGACCAATTGCCAGTCCTCCAATATTAATGATTGTGTAATTCCAGTATTTAATGATATTTCTGAGAGCAATTTTTAAGTTGTGTTTAAACATTTTTGAGTTTTTGCTTTGAATCAGGTTATATATCATCTTTCGGCTTAAGTGCTTCAAAAGATAAGCCTAATACAGTACGATAGCAGTGGTTGTCAGTCAAACCGATATTTCAACAAATACTTAATAATTGAATAATATTGATATTATAGATTTACGATTATTATAAATAAATGTTTGAATAATTATACTAAATGATAGCAATGTGACCATATTCACATATTTGATTATAAATTTGCTTTATTCTTGAAGATTAAAATTTATTAGAAATAATTTATTATCTCGTAATTTGGTAAGATACAGTAAAATATTTTGCAACTTAATTTTTGATTCTATCCTGCAATACAAGATCCTTTTAAAATAATGAATCTTTTTAATATAGGAGTAAAAAAATCAGAGACAATCTCAAAAAGCTATCCTTACGAGATTGTATATACTAATATTTCATCTTTGGTAGTTTCGGGAGCTGCACTTATAGTTGCATTTAGTCTTGTTTATGCCTATGGTTGGATTAATGCTGCGTATATTTCTTTTGGATTAGCTATCCTTATCAATCTTAATTTTATATTCAATTATTATGGTTACTCTATAGTTTCCCGAATTATCCTATCTATAGGAATGCCTGTGGTAATGGTACTAGGAAACATTTTGGCCTACCTTGAAGTTCCCGATGAGATATTTGTAGCATTGGATGTTAGGATTCTATTTCTTGCAACTACAGTATTACCTATTTTATTATTTGGGATAAAAGAGCGATTATATCTGATTATAGGATTGATTATCAGTGGTCTCATTCTACTTTTCTTTGTGAAAATTCACCTGCTCTTTGGTATAGACTTAACTGCCAAAATTGATGTAAATTATGGTTTATCAACTGTATTTTACTTAATAGCTTATTTTTTCATTGTCTCTTCGTTATTGATTTTTAAAATAAGATGGAGTACGTTATATAAATCCAATCAGAAATTGCTACTGGAACTTGAAGATAAAGTTGCTGAAAGAACAGAGGAACTCGAAAAACATTCAGAAGAATTGGTACGTCATAATAATGAGTTAGAACAATTCTCTTTTACAGTATCTCATAATATTGGAGGACCTATTGCTAAACTAAAAGGACTTACCAGGTTCTTTCATGAAGTTGATGCGAAAGAACAAAATTTTATTATTGATAAAATACAATCAACCGCTAACTCTTTAGATTCTGTAATTACAGATTTAAATGAGGTACTTCAAGTAAGAAGTAATTCATCCCATGTAAAAGAACAAATACAGGTAATTGAAGAAATCAGTAAAGCTCAACAGTTATTATCTGTAAAAGATGAAAAAGGGTATGCACAAGACAGCATAAAACTGGATATTAAGCAAAGCACAGTTTATGGCATCAGGGCATATGTGCAAAGTATTTTATACAATCTTATCAGCAATGCATTTAAATATCGAAGAAGAGATGTTGATCCGGTTGTGAAAGTTACAACAGCCACCAAAGACCAGAAGTTCTACCTCGAAGTAGCAGATAATGGCCTGGGCATTAATTTAGAAGAAAATGGAGACAAGTTATTTAAGCTATATGCACGTTTTGCGAGTGGAGTAAAAGGCAAAGGAATTGGACTTTATCTTGTAAAGAAACAAGTAGATTCAATGGGTGGAAACATTGCTGTTAATAGTAAAATCAATGAAGGAACAACATTTCAAATAACCCTCCCTATTCCTGATTCGGAAAATCTTGAAAACCAGATTTATTATGAAGATGATTATGTTGCATTTATTTATAATGGGATATTAAACACATCTGTGGTTTTATGGAAGGGAAATCCATCTTCTGACGAGTTTATCCAAACTTTATCTAAAAATTTAAAAACACTTACAAAATATAAAATCAATAATTTGATATTAGATGCTAAAGGATTGGATTCATTAACAAAAGGTGAAGTGAGTTGGTTTACTGAAAATGTTATGCCCACATTTATTAGTAACGAAATTGAAGGATTAATTGTAATTCAAGATTCAAGAAATCAAGAGGAATTAAATCGCTGGGAATTTTTAAAAGATTATTGTTTACAAAAGAGTTTAAACTTTGAATTAGCCAATAATATAGATGAGGTTAAATCAAAAATCTTAACCTATTAATTGCCTCAGTACTTTTTTAAGAATAAATTGTATATATCAAAGAATCAATAAGCCGCACACAAAAAAATGACCTATATCATACCTGTTAGTCTTATTTATCAATAATCTTGTTAGTTGGGGAGCATTAATCTAAAATAATATGTTTGTTAATGACATCAATTTTGTTCTTCAAACATATTGGCAATCAAACGATTGATAGGAATTTTTAATTATACCAAGACCAAAAATGAAAAAAATATT
>JBDLIU010000209.1:0-7969 GCA_039714715.1 Bacteroidota bacterium | reverse complement strand
AAATGAAGCAGTTACACCACCTGTGGTAGGATCTGTTAATAAGGAAATATAGGGAACATTTTGTTCAGCCAATAAACTAAGTTTTGCCGAAGTTTTTGCCAGCTGCATTAAAGAGTAGCTTGCTTCCATCATCCTGGCACCTCCCGATTTTGAGATCATCAGGAATGGAATTTTGTTTTTGAGAGAGTAATCTATAGCTCTTGCAATTTTCTCTCCTACCACAGAACCCATTGAACCTCCAATAAAAGAGAAGTCCATGCTGGCAACTGTAATATCAATGCCATTAATTTTACCCGTAGCAGTTCTCACCGCATCTGTTAATTGAGCTTTCTTCTGTGCCTGTTCTACTCTCAGAGTGTAAGGCTTACTATCTGTGAACTCAAGCGGATCAGCTGAAGACATATCGGCATCTAGTTCTTCAAACCGGTTTTTATCGAAGAGAATTTCAAAATACTCTCTTGAGCCGATTCGCACATGATAACCATCTTCCGGGCTAACATATGCGTTATTCTTCAATTCTCGTGTATGTATGATTTTACCTGACGGAGTTTTATACCATAAACCATCAGGTGCTTCTTTTTTTGCTTCTGTAGGCGTTTGAATGCCTTTATCTTTTCTAGTAAACCATGCCATAGGTTGAGTAGGCTGTTAGTGGATGACAAAGATATATAAAATAAAAAACCCTGACGATGCTGTCAGGGTTAAATAACTTAAACACAAATGTCTATTTCTTCTCTCTGATACGAGCGGCTTTACCCTGACGGCCTCGCAGATAGAATAGTTTTGCTCTTCTAACTTTACCTTTACGGATCACCTCGATTCTATCGATGTTAGGAGATAGCAATGGGAAAATACGTTCGATACCCACCCCATTGGATACTTTACGAACAGTGAATGTTTCACCATTTGTACCACTGTTTTTCCTTTGGATTACGGCACCCTGGAACTGCTGAACACGCTCTTTGTTGCCCTCCTTAATTTTGTAATATACGGAGATTGTATCTCCAGCTTTGAACTCAGGTATGCTTGTTCTGCCTGCGTTTGCTTCCTCTTCTATTATTTTGATTAAATCACTCATGATTTTATCGCTAAATGTTGATCAAAAATTCTGTTCCGAAATTTCGGACTGCAAATATAAGAGAATTTTATTTTAATAAACTATGGCTCAGCAATATTTGCTTGAATAATTATAAACTGGCCGTAGCGTCACCCTACGACCAGAGATATTAGTTAAATTGCATAGGAGACCTTTTAACCAATTAAAGCTTGATAAAATGAACACACCCTTAATAATTGTATTGGCGGCCGTAGCCGTATTGGCACTAATTGTAATATCTCTTTACAACGGCCTGATCAGGAAAAAGAATGAGGTAACCAATGCTTTTGGTGGGATGGATGTACAGCTTAAAAAGCGTTACGACCTTATCCCCAACCTGATTGCTACAGTTAAACAATACATGACTCATGAAAAGGAGTTGCTAACCAAAGTCACAGAACTTAGAGCCAAGGCTACGGATTCATCATTGAGTGATGACGAAAAAGTAAAACTCGATAATGAAATCTCGCATACTGTGAAAGGAATAATGGTTGCGGTTGAGAATTATCCTGACCTTAAAGCCAATGAAAACTTTTTGAATCTGCAGCGCACCATGAACGAGGTGGAATCGCAGATCTCCGCTGCTCGTAGAGCCTATAATGCTGCCGTAACTGATTTTAATAATGGAGTGGAGACTTTCCCAAGTAATATTATGGCCGGGATGATGGGCTTGGCTGTTAAAGCAGTATTTGAAATACCGGAAGTTGAAAGAGAAAATGTTGATGCCAAAGCACTGTTCAACAGTTAACAGATGAAGTCATCAGAAGAAATAAGGGAGTTATATGACACCCAGTTGAAGCCGGTGCTGGAATCTCTGGAAGGACAGCGTGTGGTTTTGAAAAGGAGAATGATTCTTATCATAGTTGTTTTTGTTTCGGTATTCATTCTCTTTTTTATTGCTGATTCTGATCCAGATCTTAATTTTTTATTCTTCCTGATACCGGTTGGTCTAATCTTGTTTGGTTTTTTAATCTACAAGATGATTAAGCCTTATAAAGCATATAAGGATGAGTTTAAGGAGAAGGTTGTAAGGGAAATAATCAATTTGATCAATCCTGATTGGAACTATGATCCTGAGGGATTTATATCAAGAGAAGAATACCATGCAAGCAAGCTTTTTACCAAAGGAGTTGCCCGCTATAAAGGAGACGACCTCGTTGACGGGATTATTGACAAAACAGATTTTCGTTTATCCGAACTCCATTCTGAGTATAAAACAGAATCAACCGATAGTAAAGGACGAAAAAGAACCAGCTATCACACTATTTTTAAAGGACTTTTTGGACATGCTGAATTTAACAAGGAAATAGCTGGAGAAACCCTCGTTTTGCCAGATACTGCTGAGAGGATGTTAGGTAGTTTGGGAACGAAGCTTCAGAAAATGAGTGGCAGGGGCAAGCTTATTAAAATGGAGAATGTTGAGTTTGAAAAGTTGTTTGTTGTTTATGGCTCCGACCAGATTGAGTCGAGGTATGTTTTAACACCAACCATGATGGAAGCTATGATGAGTATTGTAGAGAAGTACAATAAGTACGTGTACTTTTCATTCATTGGGTCACGCGTTTATTTTGCTATATCGTTTACTAAGGATCTTTTTGAACCACGGTTGTTTGGCTCTGGAATTCGATTTAATGATGTTGAGGAGATGAATGAACAGTTTAGGATCATACAAACTATCATCAATGAGTTGAATTTGAATACGCGTATTTGGACGAAGGAGTGAATCTTCCAAAATGGTTGTAGCGTCCCGCTGCGACCAGTTTGGTGTATTTCGCACCTATGGCGCTCATGACTGTTGCTTTTTAACATCGGGCTTCACCCGATGCTACAAAGATTATGCTCCGTTGGAGCTTGCATTAGCGTTTTTGTCATCCCGAACGTAGAGAGGCCGTGCCTTCTGACAGGCAAGCATCTTAGCCATTTAGCAAGAAAGACAATCGAATAGAAAAGGAAAATTTCTTGTGTTGTGGTAAAGATTCTTCTCCGCCAACTGGCGGATCAGAATGACAAAAGTGGTGTGTGTTATTCGCGCATTAACGGCTTATAATTTAATGATCCAGCATCCCCGGCCTTCTTTTCTTCGTGCGCTCTACGGCTTGCTCGAATCGCCATTCGTTGATAAGCTTTTCGTTACCTGAGCGGAGCACTTCCGGAGCTTCCATGCCTTTGTAATTGGCCGGGCGGGTATAAACAGGTGGGGAAACCAGTCCATCCTGGAAAGAATCGGTAAGGGCAGAGGTCTCGTCTGAGATTACACCGGGTAACAGTCGCACAATGGCATCGGTTACTACAGCTGCCGGTAGCTCGCCACCGGTAAGGACAAAATCTCCAATGCTTATTTCTTTGGTGATCAGATGTTGTCTTACGCGTTCATCAATCCCTTTGTAGTGGCCGGCCAGAATAGCAATGTTTTGCATATTTGCCAGTGAGTTGGCCATGGGTTGGTCGAAAAGTTCACCATCCGGGCTCATATAGATGATCTCATCGTATTCGCGTTCTTTTTTAAGGGCTTCAAGGCAGCGGTCAATGGGTTCAATCATCATTACCATACCGGCACCACCACCAAAGGCGTAGTCGTCTACCTGTTTTTGTTTGTTGGTGGAGTAATCGCGGAGGTTGTGAATTTCGATTTCAACCAGCCCTTTTTCTTTGGCACGCTTTAAGATGGAATCATCGAACGGACCTTCCAGCAACTTGGGTAATATAGTGATGATATCTATGCGCATTATTATTAGACTCTTCCAAATTTCTTAATCGCAAAGGTACGCAAACCTGCCTGCCGGCAAGGCAGGGGAGGCGCAGAGTTACGCTAAGTTTTTATTCTGAAGTATAAATTTCGAGCAGTCCGTCAGGTAAATTTACGTAAACGAGCTCTTTTTTCTTGTCTACCCTGTAAACCGTGTCATCGTTTATCGGAATCAATACTTCCTGTCCCTTATGGTCAACAGTAATGATGTCTTGTGGTCCGGCACTCATAATAGAAACAATTTTGCCAATATCTCCTTGTGAGTCATCCTTCACCTTGTACCCTATAATATCATGATAATAGAACTGGTCACCTTCCAGTTCGGGGAGTGCTTCTAAGGGTAGATAAAGTTCTGCACCTTTAAGATTGTTGGCAGATTCGATATTGTTAGATTCTTCCAGGTTGAGTAAAGCTTTGTTACCTGAGATCTTAAGGCTGGTAATAAAAAAAGGAATCAGTTGGTTATCCTGAAGGATAAGAACTGATTCCAAATTTTTGTAGGCCATCGGATCATCTGCATCGATGTAAATATTTACATCTCCCTGCAGGCCGTGTGGCTTAATTACATAACCTAATTGGTAACATGAATTGATATCCATGTTTTCGAAGAATTACTTGTCTTCTTTCTTCTCTTCTTCCTTTGCGTCTGCTTCAGGCTTCTCCTCTTCTTTAGCTTCTTTAGCGGGAGCTTCATCTTTCACCTCTTCCTTTGCTTCAGCTTTGGCTGGCTCTTCATCCTTCACCTCTGCTTTTTCTGCTTTGGCAGGCTTGGCCTCTTCTTTCGCCTCTTCCTTAACTTCTTCAGCGGGAGCTTCCTCCTTTTTAGCTTCGGCAGGCTCAGCTGTATCAGCTTCAGGAGCCTTTTCTGCAGGTGCTTCGGCAACTTCTTCTTTTGCTTCAGCTGCAGGAGCTTCTTCCTTAGCTTCGGCAGGCTCAGCTACATCAGCTTCAGGAGCTTCTTCGCCTTCTGCGGCCTTAGCCTTAGCTGCGGCTTCCTCTGCTGCAATCATTTCAGACTGTTTCTTTGCTAAAGCTTCAGCACGGGCTTCCTTAACCTTGGTTTCAGCTGCCAGTTTCTCTTTGTCTGCTTTAGCTTTGTCTTTTGCAAGACCATCAACCTTAGCCTGAATCTTAGCTTCTTTATCTTTCAGCCACGCTTCGTACTTCTTGTCTGCTTCTTCCTGGGTAATTGCACCTTTGTTAACACCTACTTGTAGATGTTTTCTGTACATTACACCTTTATAAGACAGGATTGCTCTTGTGGTATCTGAAGGTTGTGCACCTTTCATTACCCAGTCAAATGCACCTTCTGTATCGAGTACGATAGTTGCTGGGTCAGTATTGGGATTATAAGTTCCCAGTTTTTCAATAAAACGGCCATCTCGTGGCGCTCGCACATCTGCTACAACTATGTCGTATAGTGCCAATTTTTTGCGTCCTCTGCGCGCTAATCTAATTCTAACTGCCATATTTTTTTGTTAGTCTCGTGCGGAACACGTCCGCATAATTTTTAATGAGGTGCAAAGATAGGTGATTTAGTTAATAACCAAGAAGTTGGTGTAATTATTTCATTAGAGAAGCTCAGATTTATGAGGTTCCGCTAGCTAGTGAATGTTTTTCTTGTCACAAACACGTGTGTGAAAAAGCAACTATAATATTGTTAATGGACGTGAATCAGTTGGTTTCCTGGTTAGATTAAAGGGGTTATTGGAAGACCCAACAAGACCATTGCTAAATGTTTAGCCTCATAATTATGGTTATATTACAATATTAAATTGATATATTTATAAAAAATCAATATTACAAAGTTTGGTAAACATGTTAAAATTCACAATTAATGTAGTTTTTTTGATTTGCGTATTATCGTTAACAAATTCTTCTGATGCATTTGCCCAGGCTGATGAGATTAGGGAGAGACTGAAAGAATTTAAAATAGATGGCGACTGGTTATCTTCAAATGTTAAATCGGGAGATGCTGTTCATTACTATAAAATGTCTTCAACCACAGGTTCTCCGGATGGAAATGTGGAATCAATTTCTGAGTATGATCCAAGGGAAAAAGTGGGGAAGCGCTGGAACCTGCTTACAGTTAATGGTGCCGAACCAACTAAAAAACAAAACAAACAATTTAACCAATTTCATAATCCAAAGTATAAGGATATAAATGGCTCCATTGATCCTGATTCATATAAGATTGAACGTGATGATGATAAATTTTTAGTGGTAAAATTCAGATATCTAAAGGAATCTTTGCCAGGTAAGTACCGGTTTCTTGGAGATTGTGATGCACGGGTTTATTGCAAAAAGGATATCATGAGAGTAACCTATGCCGAGTTTGTAAATTTCAGACCAACTAAGGTTAAGATGTTTAATGTAAAGGATTTGCTGGTTGAGTTGTATTACACATTCGATGAGGAGTCACAATCCTATGTGCACCAGGAAGCCCGTTTAGATATAAAAGCATTGATATTTGGCCAGGAGCAAGAGGTGGAAATGATTAACTACTACTCTGACTATAAAGTAGTAAAATAGGGTTTTACCTTTTTGGTTTAACGTCCGAAAACAAACCTTAGATTAAACCCAAAATTACTGGCATCAAAATCTGTTCCTGAATCCGGACCAACCAACCACAAGGTTGGTCTCCAGTCACCTCCAATAGATATTGGGAGTGCGTTAAAGTGATAATCAAGTCCTGCCTCAAAACTTCCACCCATCCAGAAGTCATTAGCGAAAAGCAGTGAAGGGCCAATCCCCAAATACAGGTTGAGAGCTTCGCCTCCTAAAGGTTCATAAAGAAAATCACTCAATGCCTCAACTCCCACGTAAGTGCCATACACTCCTGCATCACTTATTGAGATGTCTGCATGCAGCAATCCAAACTTGTTAGTATTCAATAAAATATCCAATGCAACATTCCCCCCTACTACATTACCAACCCTGATTCCCACTTCTTGTGCGTTAGTACTTTCTGAGTAGAGAGAAAACAGGCCGACTAGAACAAGTACTATAGATATTCTTTTCATGGTGCTGATATCAACTTTGAACTTTTCTAAAGTTCTAAGTTATAAAATAACCTTTTGTTAAAACAAAAAAGGAAACCCAATTATTGGATTTCCTTTTTCAAATACAACTAGTAATTATTATAATCTTATGGTAATACCTAAACCTCCGGTAGCACCAATTTTTCCGCCACCACCTTCAAGGTATAGACCCATTTTTTCGCTCCAGAACCACCTGAAACCAACTTGTAGTCCTAAATCAAAGTCATTTCCTTGATTTTCAAGACCAAAAGCATAACCACCATTTGCACCACCATAGATGTCAAACTCAGGTGGAAGGCCAAAAAGATTATCAAAATAGTAGTTAACCTTTACACCGGCTGTTAAATAGCTAAGGTCAAAATTTGTAGCTCCAAATGGAGCAATTGAAACATCTTCTGCAATTGGAAATTCTAAACTTACCCCAATTAATCCAATATTGACCTGGCTGGTCGCTTGTGCTTTAGCATTTTCAGCAGTAAAAAGAAAGATGCCTGCTAATGCAAAAATTGTAAATAGTTTTTTCATGATTTTCACGTTTTAATAATTGTCTTTATTAAGAATAATAAGTGTTTAAATAAAGGTTATTTTGTTAGCAAATATAGAATAAAAAATATTTTAACAATAAATAATCATATTTTAACTAATTGCATCTAAGTATTAAACGACTAATAATTATACTACATAACAGGAATCTTCACAATTGAAGTATCCCAAATGAGAATAATTTCGGCACCCTGCCCAGAAGCCCCAATATTGATTGTGAATTGCTCAGTAACCTCATCTGAATAAGTTACAGGAACTTCAACACTCATAACATCATTATTATGATCCGGCTCTGAAAAGCCCCACCGATTGGCTTCACTGTTAATGCTAATTCTCCAGGTTTCTTTACCCGGGGTAGCATACATCGAATATTTGCCCGGAGCAAGCGAATTGCCTGCAAACATTATTTCCCTGTTTATTTCAAAAGTGGTTGCTTCATTGGCCCCTAAGCGCCAATAAGTACCATAAGGCTGAAGTGCACCATCTTCTTCCGTTCCGAATATTATTCGACCCTTTTTGTAAGGTCGTGAATAAACAATTTCT
>JBDLIU010000208.1:0-8060 GCA_039714715.1 Bacteroidota bacterium | reverse complement strand
GTCTCTAATTAATATTCATTAATCGGTTCTATCTCTTTTTTATTGAACAGCGCTGTGTCAAATTAAGTAAATGCTGTTGTGTTATTTTAAGTATATCTTATTGTGTCGTTTTAAGTATATTTTGCAAATATACACATATTCAATGAAATAAAGCTAGTTAAAAGATCATTCCTTTCGGTTGAAGAGATTCAACTTTGGTGGCAATATTGGAAAAGCCGGATAGTCTCAATCAAAGAATATGCTGATTGATCTCCTGCGTCTTCTCATTATCCAGGCTCGCCAGATAATGTTCGGTAACCACAGAATTTGAATGACCCAGCATCTCACCAATATTGTCTTTTGACACACCCGCACGCTTTAATGTTGTAGCATAACAGTCCCTGGCCGTTTGAAGCTTCGTTTTTCTTTACCTATGTTCTCTACTATTTCATATTGGAGACAGCTTTTTCAATTACTGTCGGGAAAATCCTAACTTCAACAAGAATAGTAGACTATCAAGGAAACAAACCCAGATGGAACAAAATCCTTGGAAGATCTCTGATCAGAACAATACCAATTGATTGGTTGACGTATTTTAAAAAGGATCCCACGGGATTACACGACTCTCTCACAGAAACCATGGTAATCAAGAATTGATATGAAGTATCTTCTGGTCCTTATGTTGGTTCTTTCCTCATGCATCCCATTCAGAAAAAATGAGATACTGATGTCTGATCCAAACTTCGTCGAATTTGAAAGGTTGTACTCTCCTGACAGTTCAAATGTAATTTTGAATTATGGTATTGATCTTGGAGCGTTCGGTTATGGTAGGGCCGGGAAGGCTGTTCTTACGAGTATCGATTCGACAGTAGATCTAAAAAACTTCACTATTCAGGGAAACCTAATAAAGGTCCGGTGGAAGAATCAGGATACTATTTCAGCAAAGCTGGATGTAATCCCTTACCTACGGGAAAACAAGAAATACAAAATAAAGAACCAAACAATAAATGGAATAGAAATTGAGGTTCAACCATATGATTATATTGAACCCGGTTTTAAAAGAATTATTGAATGCCGGGAGGTTTCACCGGATGAAAAACACGAGTTAATTGCATATCGATACATGAAAGAAAATGGCGGTCTGAACTTCATTCATGTTTCTATAATTGAGACAGGGCAGGAGATCCCAAAATATGGAAACTTCCTGATTGCCGATATGCAATCGGACTACGTTTTCGACGGCGAATGGATATTTGAGAACAAACTGGCATTTTATACGAATGAGCTTTACGCCGATCTGGTTCAATACTTTTTCGTAAAGGACAGACCCGGCATTGAATATGAGTTGAGAATTGATAACGAAAGGTTTTCAAGCAAGTACAGATGGATTCGTTGAACAGACACTAATACGCATAATATTAGCCATTTAATCATGACAATGCTGACATTAAAATACACTCTAGAAAAGCAGGATTTCATTACCCAATCTTTGTTTTCCCTATCAAGATCTGAAGTAAATAGAAAAGCCTGGAATCGGGCAAGAATAAGGGTTCCCGTAGTTTATGTCATTTTAGGTATCCTGATGTACTTTGCAACAGATATTAAAATTGCATTGGTATTCATTATAGTAGCAGTTCTCTGGTATTTCTATTCTCCTGTATTCCTCAGGAACCGATACAGCAAACACTACGATAAAACAATTGAAGAGAAGCTCAGTAACAGATTTGGGAAAGAGGTGACAGTTGCTTTTAACAATGAACTCTTGGAAACAAAGGATTATTTAGGAGAGTCAAAGCTTAAAACCAGTGCCATTGAGACTATCTTCGAGATTGAAAGCCATATACTCATACGATTCGAAACTGGTGAATCATTAATCATCCCAAAGAGAGGAATCAAGGTTGAAGACCTGGTTATTAGTTTGAAGGATCTAGCCAAAGAACTCAAAATAGAGTATGTGGAAGAATTTGACTGGAAATGGGAAAAATATTCGTAAATCACCGGTAACAATTATTTTATTCATTGTTTCGCAATAATCCTCCTATCAAGTGAAGAAGATTATCTTGATATTATTTCTAATTACGCTATATGCCCATACATATAGCCAAGGATGTACTAAGAGTAGTATAACATTTAATCGAGATGCTTTTGAGTTAAGTGATTCTCTTCAGCCAAATTCCTCAATTGATCAGCTCACTGCCCAAATAAAAAGCCTCAGAAATACAGAATTAGACCAACTATATATTGTTGCAGGATGGATTGTTGATAACATGAATTTCGATATGCAGAAATTCAAGACAGGAGGACCTGTTGACGATTTTGAAGCAATATTTCGGAATAAAGCCGGGACTTGTGGAGAATACGCCACTATATTCTCTGAGTTTTGTACAAGACTTGGGATTAAAAACTATATCATTGAGGGTTATGTGCCTGAAATAGACAATAGTAAGAGTGTGTTCGTCGAAACTAACCATGCTTGGAATGTTGTCAAGGTTGATAATTGTTGGTATCATTGTGATTTACAGGGTTTTTCTGGTCAACTTGTTCAAAGCCAAGGGGGAGAATATATATTTAGGAAACAACCTAATCCAAATAGCTTCCTAACGAAGGATTATTTTTTCATTTCCAAACACATCCCAGCCGATCCTATGTGGCAGTTTACTGAATACCCAAAGGATATTGAAATGCTCATTACCGGAATTCAAATTGTTGAAGAAGAGGAAAGCGCAAAATTCAATTATTGTGACAGCATTCATGCATTCTGCCAATTATCCGCCGAAGAGAAAAAGATCAAATTTGCAAAGAATGCTAACAAATACAATCCTCATAATCATAATGTTATAGTCATCAATTATTACAATGTAGCCGTTGAGATCATTAATGCGGCTAATGGAGAAAAGGATAAACTAATTGAAGCAAAACAATTACTACTGGTAGCAAAAGAACATGTTGATTATACCTCAAATGGTGTGCAGGAACTCCGAGCAGATATTTACGAGGCATTAAAATACATCAAGAAATACGTACCCTGATATGAAAAAGAAAGAAGTAATCGACATTGCCATCAAGGTATTGGGATTATTCATTGTTTTCAGAGCAATTGAATCCTTTGAGAATCTGTACATGATAGGAACAATGTTCCAGGGAGATACATCAAACCGCTCTACACTCATAGCAATAGTGGTCTCCGTAATCGCAGCTGTGGTGATGCTGTCAGTTGCATATTTTCTTCTTTTCAAATCCTCGAAGATCGTTGAGTTGATCTATAGAGAAGATGATTCTGAGATCCCTGCAATGAACCTGGATTTTCAAAGAACTTTAGAGTTGTCCCTGTTGATCTTTGGTCTTGTAATTGCGATTTTTAGATTCGTTCCTTTTGTCCAATCCGTAGTGATGTTGACCACTCATTTTGTGGACGATTTCGGGGAACCGGTGATCATGGTTCAGGAAAGGATCATCTCAATTGTCCATTATCTTCTTGCCTATATTCTGATCACAAGACCCAGAGGTATTGCCAAATGGATTGTTAGCAGGACAGATCTGGTTAATAGGGATTGATTAAAACTTAATAGCGAGAATATTGAAAAACTCTGTTTTAGCTAAAAGTGCTGGTATTTGGATTCTATTATCAGTGATGGTGATGAGGATATTGGCATTGTTTATCTCAATAAACTTTGTTCAATACATGATAGTCCCAGGGGCATTGGTATATGGATTTTTCATCTATTACTCTTTGAAAAAAGGAGTTTTCATGTACTATGGGTCTTTTATCCTGGCTGTATTCCTTATTTCCTTAGGATTGGTCCTAAGCTATCTCTTCATCTGGAATTTCATCAGTTTGCAGCATTCAGGATACAGAATATACATCATATCGGCCATCGGTGCTTCGAGCATTATTATTCCAAATGTTTTATACTGGATCGTATTTCTTATCAGAAGATTGATTCGCACATGAAAGCTCCCATTATCATATACCTTAGTCTGGTTGGAGGAGTATTAATCTATGCAATAGTTGATAAATTTCTGACATTAAAGAACTTTCGGCTGATTACCCGAGAAAGCATATTTAAGGCTGTTGATCGATTACTCATCTATATATCCATATTTGGCATATTAACAACACTGCTTTGGGACTTTAACTATTTACGATTTAGCACTTCAATTCCCCATGAGCAATGGGAATCGATCACATTGAGAGACTTCAAGGGATTGAGGAAGCCCAAGGAAAATCTGGATGGGGAAGTATATTATGCCTTTGTATCGACTGGGATTCAAGTGAAAAAGAGAAAGGATAAAATCAAAGTGGTCAGCCAATTTCATCCATGTCGGTCATTCGTATATAACCGAGACCTGTTTGCTGAGAAACTATTGACTCATGAAATGTATCATTTTCATATAACAGAGTATTTTGCCAGGTTGATAAGAAAGGAGATCGCAAATTCCTTATCTGATCAACAAGCAATCCATGTTAGGTCCATCAAACAAAAGCATCTTGAGCAAGAACGAGAATTGCAATTTCAGTATGATGATGAAACATATCACGGATATATTTATGGAAAACAGCTTGAGTGGCAAGAAAAAATAGATAGTTTGCTATTTTCGCTTGATGATTATTCAGCTCAAACTCTTTCTTTGCAGATTTTGCAATCTAAAACCCAATAAGAACATGAAGTTTAGAAGATCTTTGTTTTTTGCAATCTCAATGATTGTCATTAGTAGTTGTGGCTCCAGGTTGCCTGATGAATACCCGATGAAAAAAAGATTCTGGGATGCTTCTGATTATAAGACTGCTATCAGATATATTAAGTACCAGCTTGACGATGATGAAGGGTATCCCAGGTTATCAGATCCTGTCACAGCTCCTGTATTTAGAAAACTGGTGGACAAGCAAAATGTAGCTATCATCTTAGAAGATGAACAATTGGGATTAACCTATAGAGATGATGTTGGATCAGACTTCTTTCATATAACTCAAGACCTGAATAAGATGTATCAGTTAATTGATATTCAGGACAAATTCATATATCCGGAGGAATTAGTTCTTGTTCTTGATTTCGCATTATATACCCAAGTGCTGTATCTCGAAGTTGGAAATGAAGAGATAATTAAGGATGCTATTGATCCGGATGATGCGGCCACGCAAAGATTGATTTCACGTAATCGGCAAATAATCGTTGATAATTACAATAACTATTTGGAAATTCTTGCAAAAGAAGATGCCTTCAATGATAAAGCCAGGCGTGAGTATGCTGAAGTCATTAAGACTCACCTACAAACACTACTTGACATGTATCCCGGTTCGGATTATAGCAAAACCAAAAACACGGCAAATCTAATTCTAAAGAAGGCATCTACACCAGAAGTCAGAAATGCCACAACGATCCTTATTCAAAAGATCGAAAGCAATTAGGAAAAAATAGTCGCTCTGAAAACAACCGGGTTAAGAATTTCAACAGGTCATAATGGAGATCAGGATCTCACCCGTCTGATCTCTTTTGCCTCCGGGACGATCTTGATGGAGTAGGCTCTGTTGGTTTTTGCCCTGTTGTATTCCAGCCGGCCTTTGTAGACATCCTCTTTCCTGGCATAGAGCAGGTCCTTGAAATTGATCCCGATCAGGTAGAAGGAGAGCAGGAACAGATCCATAGCCCTTTGCTGGCTCCTGCTGGCAGGATTGGAGGCCATCAGTTTCCGAAACTCCTCCAACTCCAGGCTCCGTTTCCTGGTCTTTTCCTGCTTGAACCTGAACTTGCTGAAATACTGGCGAAAAAACTGGCAATTTGTTGGTATTTGATTAGAATTTCAGAAAAGATAATTTGGTTAGATTTAACAAACGAAACCTGGCTGAAAAAGGGAGGACTTACACTCTAAATTATTTCATTTGAAACCCAAAACCAATTATACAAAAAGTGGTGACTTTAATATTGCCTACCAGGTGATAGGTGATGGTCCTTTAGATATAGTTTATATTCCGGGGTGGGTTTCAAATATTGATATGATGTGGGCTGAACCAAGACTTGCAGCATTCTTAACCAGGCTTACCCTGTTTTCCAGACTTATTTTATTTGACAAAAGAGGAACCGGGCTTTCTGATCGTACTGATAAAAACTCTACTTTGGAAGAGCGCATGGAAGATATTATTGCCGTTATGAATGCGACAAATTCAGAAAAAGCATTCTTATTCAGCCATTCTGAAGGAGGATCAGTTAGCCTGCTATTTTCAATAAAGTATCCTCAACGAATATTAGGAGTAATAGGTTTCGGAATATTTGCCAAACGCAGATATTCAATAGATTATCCATGGGCTCCCACAGATGAAGAGCGTGAAGTCTCAAATAAATTAATCGAAGATAATTGGGCACACGGAGATTTAGACGAACTGCGAACACTGGTTCCATCATTAGCACATGACAATGGTTTTATGCATTGGCTGGCCAGTTATTTAAGGTCCGGGGCCAGCCCAAAAGCAGCATTGATACTTCATAAACAATGTACACTTATTGATGTAACTGAAATTCTGAAAGATATACGGGTTCCTACCCTGTTATTATTCAGGAAAGGTGATATTGAAATTCTGGTTGAAGAAGGCAGATATATAGCAGATCGTATTCCTAATTCTAAGTTGGTTGAATTTGAAGGAAGAGATCATCTCTTTTGGACAGGTGACACCTACCCTGTTTTAGCTGAAATGGAAGAGTTTGTAACGGGAATTCGTCCAATCAGGGCAGATTTTCAAACCAGGGGACAAAAACACAATAGCGTTGGAATTGATTTAGGAACCGTGATGTCTGAAAATTACCTTTATAATTTGAAAATTAAAGAGTTCGCTAAATTATGTGGCCGAAGTCTTTCTGCTTTTAAAAGAGATTTTAAAGATAAATTCGAAACGACTCCGTCGCGGTGGATAAAAGCTAAACGACTGGAACACGCAAAGACTTTGCTCATTGAAAGTGATCTAAATATCAATGAAATTTGCTATGATAGCGGTTTTGTAAATGTATCGCATTTTATAAAAACATTTAAGGACAAATACAAAGTACCTCCTCACCAGTTCAGGTCTAATTATCCGCGCAATTAATTCATATTTCGGTTCATTTGGACGTATTAGAACATTTTCTGAGCTTTATTGAAAGTTCTTCCTGGTTGTTTATTGTGAATTTTACATCATCAATTAAACAATTAAATTATGAAGACCATATATGTATTTAGTTTAATTATTGGGCTTGTATTTACGAGTTGTGGACAATTTAACTCCACTAATACAGAACTTCATCGAGAATCAGAAAAAAGATTACTTAAGGAATTGCGCTCGGATTTGGTTCAGAATTTGAATGACATCAATGCCAATATAGAATTCCTGGAGTTGTCAGAAAATGCGAATAGACTGATCATTGATCATATGGATAAATCGATACCTTATCATGATTCCTTAAATTATTATTTCGCTAATCTTTATCCATACCTTGTATTCGCTCCTAATGAAACAACATTCAACTACCTTAAACAAACTGGCATGTCTATAATTTCAAATGATTCGATAAGATCTGCCGTTTCGGAACTCTATGGTGTAAGATTTGGAATATATAAATCCTATGAAAGCATTTATTTCGTAGAGCATTACACGAATTATATAAAACCAATGTTCATTTCTGAATTTAAAACATTCAAGTTCTACAGGTCTTTTATGCCAAAAAACTACAGTCAATTCATTAAAAATCGAGCATACAAAAGAATTATGAGCTATACTGCTGATGCTTGCCAGTCCTTTAGATTTATGCAGTCAGATCTCAAAGAAAGTGTAGAAAAGCTCATTTCAACAATCGATACTGAAATAAACGAATGATATGTTCAAAATGAAAACGTTCACCGTTTTTAATGTAGTGTTGTTTGGGATTATACTGTTTTCATATTCATATGCTTTCGGGTCGATTAAAAATTCGATTGAATCCAATGATTCCAGTAGAATAGAATCGTTTAGTTTTTCAAACGATGGAAAGACTATAAAAGGCAAGATATATTTACCCGACTCATATCCGAAGAATAAGAACCTGCCTGCAATCTTTTTGATCGATTATACGGAACAG
>JBDLIU010000207.1:0-8080 GCA_039714715.1 Bacteroidota bacterium | reverse complement strand
ATTAGCTATTCACAGGGATATAGAGCCCCACAAATCTTTAATGAAGACTTACATATCGAGGCTTCTGGTTCTCGATTGGTAATAC
The DNA here is from genome assembly GCA_039714715.1 of Bacteroidota bacterium. GTDB lineage: Bacteria > Bacteroidota > Bacteroidia > Cytophagales > Cyclobacteriaceae > S012-113. Next base: position 7,995 of record JBDLIU010000207.1, on the reverse strand, counting down.
AAAAAAATGTTCCTGATTTAAAAGCAGAAAACAGCCATAGTGTAATGGGATCGCTGGACTTAAATAAATTAATTGGTATGGTTTATACAGGGGTGCTGGTAGAGGGATTTTACACAAAGCTTAATAATGCATTCGTCACAGATTATGGGGTTCCGGATGAAAACGGCACAGTAATCTATACACGTATGAATTCGGAAGGTGGTGCAGTGGTTCAGGGTATAAACCTGGAATTAAATCTTAAACCCCTTCAAAACTTCTCATTCTCTTCAGGCTTTACCTTACAAACAAGCATGTTTGAAGAAGCACAGGAAGATTTCAACGAAAAAAGATTTTTCCGTACTCCCAACCAGTATGGCTTCTTCGCACTTGACTGGGATTTTTATAAGGATTTTTGCTTATCCGCTACAGGAAATTATACCGGCAGTATGTTAGTGCCGTATTTCGGTACAGAAAACCCTGACGGTGAGCTGAGAGAATCGAAGGAATTTTTTGATCTTGGTGCTAAATTGAGCTACAAGGTTAAACTCAATGGAGGATCAGTTGAATTCTCTGGAGGAATAAAGAACCTCTTTAATTCTTATCAGAGTGATTTTGATATTGGGATAGATCGTGACCCGGCTTATATCTATGGCCCACTATCACCACGCACAATATACTTTGGAGTCAAGTTCGGGAATATTCTGGAATAGGATTAATAGTGCAACCCACCCCTTTAGTTCCGCTCCATGGAGGGGAATGCTACTTAATTAATAGGGTATAATTGCAGAACCAACAATAATTTTCAGAAAAGTGAAAAGATAACTTAAAAATTGACCTCCCCAATAAAGGAATACTTTGCTATAAAGCTTTGGTAAATCTTCAACTTAACTTACCTTTATTAATACAGAATCGGTCACAATTAAGATAGAAATTAAGCTGAGCAATAAATTAAATACAAAAATATAACAAACTATTTTATGAGTGAAAAATGTGAAAATCTCGAAGCTTGTGGTTTTTTTCTTAATTATCAAGGAAATTCTGAAGTAATTAAAAATGGATGGGTTCGAATGTATTGCGAAGATCTAACCAAATCTGAAAGATGTGAAAGAAAAAAAATAAAGAAAAAAACCGGATCCCCACCAGTTGACAGTATGTCTCCTACAGGTGAAGTACTATTATAGTTTGATTTGCAATTAAACCCTTCAAAATCAGGGTGTTGGTTAGTAATTGATATTATCCGCTTTTTTGTGGTTATTTTAATGTGCTTTGTAGACCTGGTTGAAAATCAGGCAAAGAACCATAAAGATTTGAATAAAATATTAGATATTAATCTTATCCTCCCTGCGCTGATGACGGCCACCTTCGAATGGCTCTTTGAGAAAAATATCTACACAGGCTTCAGCAACTTCCAAGCTGATAAAACGAGCGGGCATGGATAGAATATTGGCATCATTATGTGCCCTGCCTAATTGAGCAAGCTCTGGTGTCCAGCAAAGGGTTGCTCGAATTCCTTCATGCTTATTAGCTACCATTGAAACACCATTCCCACTACCACAGATTGCAATACCAAAATCAACCTCGCCATTGTTAACCGCTGTTGCCAACGGGTGAACATAATCTGGATAATCAACAGAATCGGCACTATAAGGGCCGAAATCCTTTACAGTATGTCCTTCTGCTTCCAATTTTTTGATCAATGCAGCTTTCAATTCAAAACCTGCATGATCTCCTCCAATGGCTAATTTATAGGTCATTTTTCACTCTTTTTTATTAATCGTTGTTCCCTAAGTCGCTGGCGTTTTATAACCGTTGCAGAAATATAAATACTGATTTGGTATAAGCCAAATAAAGGTATGGCTATTAACACCTGGCTGATTGGATCGGGAGGAGTAAGGAGAGCACCTAATACAAGGATGGCAACTATAGCATGACGCCTGTAAGAACGCATTCCTTCCGGGGTAACCAATCCCGCTTTGGTAAGCACATAAACTATCATTGGCAACTGAAAAAGAATGGCTGTAGCAAGAACTATCATCGAAATGGTTGACACATAATTGGTAAGCTCAAACTCATTCATGATGGTGGGATCCACCTTATAGTGCGACAGAAAGTTTACTGATAACGGTGAAATAATATAATACCCAAACAACACTCCAATCATAAAAAGAAGGCTCACAAAGAATACAGCACCCCGAGTGCTTTTTCTTTCTTTTTCATATAGCCCAGGGCCAATAAAACTCCAGATTTCCCAAAAAACATATGGGAAACTCACAATCAACCCAATAAGGAATGATGTGGTAATATGCATAGTAAACTGACCTGTCATTTTCCTGCTTTGGATAATAAAAGGCAGATCATTAATGCATAGCCCGTCAGATTGCAGCCATTCCCCGGCTTTGCATAGCATTTCATAAGTCCAGAAATCCAGCCTTGAAGGGGCGAGTATTATATGATGCCAGACAAAATCTTTGGCCAGGAAAACCGCAATTGCTAAAACAAGGATTGCCATCAGGGAACGCATCAAATGCCACCTCAATTCCTCGAGGTGTTCGAGAAACGTCATCTCTTTCTGAGCCGGTTCGGTATCAATCTGATCTCTTGGCATGTATTATTTAATCATCCAACATGTTTTCGTAAAGTGGATAGTCACACATCCAGTCATTCACCTGTTTTTTAACGACAGCAATGTTATCTTCATCTTCCGGTGATAATATTACATTGTCTATCAAATCCACTATTCTTGCCATATCTGTATCCATAAGCCCACGAGACGTTACGGCAGCAGTTCCCACTCTTATTCCTGATGTAACAAAAGGAGATTTATCATCGAATGGAACCATATTTTTATTCGTAGTAATATCAGCTTTTACCAGTGCCTTTTCTGCATCCTTGCCTGTAATGCCTTTATTGCGAAGGTCAATTAACATCATATGGTTATCAGTACCTTCAGAAATGAGTTTATATCCTTTTTCAACAAATACTTTAGCCATAGCCTGGGCATTTTTCTGAACCTGTAAAACATACGCCATGTAATCATCCGAAAGTGCTTCTCCAAAAGCAACAGCCTTGGCAGCTATTACATGCTCAAGCGGCCCTCCCTGTGTTCCCGGGAACACTGCGCTATCTAAAATGGTAGAGATTTTTCTAATGACACCCTTTGGCGTTTTCAAACCCCAGGGATTATCAAAATTCTCACCAACCATGATCAAGCCTCCGCGTGGGCCTCTTAATGTTTTGTGGGTGGTAGTAGTAACAATATGAGCAAATTCCATCGGGTCGTTTAACAGTCCTCTTGCAATTAATCCTGCTGGATGAGAAATATCTGCCAGCAACAATGCTCCAACCTCATCGGCAGTATTACGCAAACTTTCATAGTCCCAATCACGGCTATAGGCAGAAGCGCCAGCAATAATTAGCTTTGGTTTCACCTTAACAGCCTTCTCTCTCAGTTTATCCCAGTCTATCTGACCAGTAGACTCCTCTACACCATAAAACTCCGGTTTATATAATTTACCTGAGAAGTTTACTGGTGATCCATGTGTTAGATGCCCACCATGTGACAAATCGAAGCCTAATATGGTATCTCCCGGATTAAGAACTCCCAACATTACTGCTGCATTGGCCTGAGCCCCCGAGTGAGGCTGTACATTGGCCCATGAAGCCCCAAACAGTTTTTTTACACGTTCAATGGCAATATCCTCAACTTCATCAACAACTTCACAACCTCCATAATATCGTTTATGCGGTAATCCTTCTGCATACTTGTTGGTAAGCACACTTCCCATAGCATTCATTACCTGCTCCGAAGTGTAATTCTCTGACGCAATTAATTCAAGACCTTGTTTCTGTCTTTTTCTTTCCTTTTTGATAAGATCAAATATTTCTTTATCGTGCTGCATAATGCTGTGTTAAGGGTGCCCACAAAAATAACCCGAATTATTATTCTTTTAAGGCATTTCTTACCGATTTCGGTATCGATAAATCTTTATTCATTTGAGCATCAGGAACCGGCTGCTGATATTGATGAACAATTGGCAATTCTCCCGCCCAGACATCAAGTTCATAATCTTTCTTGTCATCCACCGGGCCACCTTCCCTGATCTTGACGGAGAACTCTTCAATATTTATTCCGATTACCATGGTAGAATCCAATTCTTTTTCTGTTGGCACTCTTGATTCATCCCATCTTCCAGGTAAAATGTTTTCCATAAGCAATGCCAATACCCTATCCTTTTCTTTTGTATCCTCAAGCTTGAATGGTTTGCCAAAAACAACTGCCGATCGGTAGTTAAACGAGTGATTAAAAGCAGACCGTGCTAAAACCAGTCCATCCAGATGGGTAACCGATACACATGCTTCTTTCTGATCCAGGATGCTGTTCATCATCCTGTTCTTTAATGATCCATGAATGTAGATAGTATCGTTTTCTCTCACATAACCTGTAGGAATGATGATTGGGGCCCCTTCATAATTATAGGCCAGATGACAGATAATTCCAGCATCTAAAACCTGGTTCAATTTGTCTCTGTCGTAGTGCGCTCTTTTAGCACCACGTACTATTTTGCTCCTTGCGGATGTCTTAGTCATATCAATTGATTCTTGGATTAGGACTGAAAATTAGTCCATGCTATTTTTTAATCACAATGGTATTGGCAATAAAATCGTGAAGTGCCTGTTTCCTGGGTGTGAAGGCTACGATGATAAAACCTATCAGTAGTATCCCAAAAGAAAAATACTTTGATACATATCGTAGTGATGTACGTGAGAAAGACAAATCTCTTTTATGTGCATGACAAACCCTGATCCCAACTATCATTTTACCAGGAGTAGCATGTTTCGAGCTGGAATGAAAAAGCGCGAAATAAAGCCAGGAGATAATCATAAAAGTAACATAGTAACCAAATGCTAATGTGAAGATGATCTCTTTATTTAAATCTTCCAGTCCGGTAATAGACATTTCGTAACCTATAAAACCAAAGAAAGGTAACAAAAGAATCAACTGAAGTAAAAGAATAATTATTGTGTCAATAAAGAATGCTAAAAATCGGAGCCAGAATCCGGCATACTGTACTTGTTGATTTTCCATGATGGTGGTTTTAGGGGCTTATTCTAAATTTAATTCTAAAACCTGAATTTGTCAATTATTTTATAATGTATTTATGCCCTACTTTTCTTTGTAAAGTCCTCATTATTCATCGATTTCTTACGACTTTTACGTACATAAAATTTATAACTTATGGTTGCTAACGAAATAATAAATCCCAAAAGTATAGCTGTAATAGGTGGCTCCAGAAATATTTCGAAACCAGGTGGCAAAATCCTTAAAAATTTAAGAGAAGGGTCCTTCAAAGGGGAGCTTTTTGTAGTAAACCATAACGATACCGATGTGCAGGGGCTAACTACTGTGCCAGTTATCAATGAACTGCCAGACATTGATCTGGCCATTATAGCCATTGGCGCTGCCCATGCATTAGCCGTAGTTAAGGAACTGGCAGAAACAAAGAACACAAAAGGATTTATCATCATTTCAGCTGGATTTGGAGAGCTAAGTGAAGATGGGAAGCGCGTTGAAAAGCAGCTGGCCGAGGTAGTAAACTCAGTGAATGGCACCTTGATCGGGCCTAACTGTATCGGTATGATCAACGAGCATTATCAGGGAGTTTTCACATCGCCAATTCCAGAACTGGATAAGCAAGGATGTGACTTCGTCTCCAGTTCCGGGGCTGTAGCGGTTTTCTTCCTCGAAGTGGCTATACCAGTTGGATTACGTTTCAATAGTATTTATTCCATTGGTAATGGAGCACACACTACGGTAGAAGATGTGCTTGAGTTCATGGATGAGTCATTCGATCCCGAAACCAGCTCACGCACCAAACTGGTTTATGTAGAAAACATTGGAGACCCTGATAAGTTCCTTAAGCATAGTCGGTCACTTATTTTAAAGGGGTGTAAAATCGCTGCTATCAAAGGAGGAGATACAGAAGCAGGAGGACGTGCTGCTGCTTCCCATACAGGAGCCATGGCTAATTCTGTCCTGGCTACCAGAGCACTTTTCGATAAAGCCGGTGTAGTGCACTGTAGTAGCAGAGAAGAATTGGTTGCCGTAGCATCGGTATTTACCTACCCTAAGATCCCTGGTAAGAATATTGCCATTGTCACACATGCTGGTGGATCCGCTGTGTTACTTACTGATGCTTTAACTAAAGGTGGTCTAAATGTTCCTAAGATTGAGGGTCCGGAAGCTGAAAGTCTTCTTACTTATTTAAATCCTGGATCGTCTGTTTCGAATCCAATTGATTTTCTGGCAACGGGAACAGCAGAGCAACTGGGCATAATTATCGATTACTGTAATTTCAAATTCGATAACATCGATGCAATAGTAGTTGTATTTGGTAGTCCGGGTCTTTTTGATGTACAAAATGTGTATAAGGTACTCAATGTTAAGCTTGATGTGAGTAACATTCCAATTTTTCCAGTACTTCCTTCAATTTTAAATGCCATAAAAGAAATTGACTATTTTTTGTCTCAGGGCCATGTTAATTTCCCTGATGAAGTTACGCTTGCCAAAGCATTATCAGCAGTTTATAACACCAAGTTACCTGCTGAACCAGAGGCATTACCGAAGGTTAATAAAAAAGAAATCAGAAAAGTAATTAAAGGGAGTACTCCTAATAAAGAAGGTTTACTTGATCAGGATACTGTGCTGGAACTTCTTGATGCGGCTAAAATACCTCGCACACATCAGTTTAGCATTACTGAAAAAGAAGAGGTAATGGCAAAGGCCAGCGAAATTGGTTACCCGGTAGCACTTAAAGTAGAGGGGATTGCCCACAAAACTGAAGTAGATGGTGTGGTGCTGAATATTCATACGGATAAAGGATTGAAATTGCATTATGATCGCTTGATGAATATCGATGGCGCAACAGGTGTTCTCCTACAGGAAATGGTTCGAGGTAACGAGCTGTTTATTGGAGCTAAGTATGAAGAAAAATTCGGCCACCTTGTTTTAGTGGGTATTGGTGGTGTATTTTTAGAGTTGCTGAAAGATGTAAGTGTTGGATTATCTCCACTCAATCGAAGTGAAGTGAAGAACATGATTCGTCAGCTAAAAGGATATAAAATTATTGAAGGCTACCGTGGCAAACCAGGGGTGGACGAAGAAGCGCTCATAGACATGGTGCTTAATGTTTGCGCATTGCTGGATGCAGCACCAGAGATAAAAGAAATGGATATCAATCCGATAATTGGATTTGGTAAAGAAATAAAAGCAACAGACGTACGAATTAAAATATAGTTTCTAATATGGTCATAGCGTGACGCTACGACCAGTAAGGTTAATACAAATAGAAAATGAAATACAAAATAATCATCATATTGTTCCTCTTCCCTGTTATCCAGGCCACCAGTTGGGGATTAACCGGTCATCGCGTAATTGGGCAAATTGCCGAAGAATATCTTAACAAAAAAGCCAGGAAAGAAGTAAAACGAATTCTTGGTACCGAAACCCTGGCCGATGTAGCCAACTGGATGGACTTCATCAGGTCTGAACCAGCTTATGATCACATGAAACCATGGCATTATTGCACTATTCCTGATGGCAAGACTTACCAGGAAGCAGGAACACCCGAAGAAGGCGATGTGGTTGTAGCTATTAACAAGTTTGTGGGACAGCTAAAATCAGATACCCTTACGCTGGAGGAAGAGCAATTCGCCTTGAAAGTATTAGTACACTTGATTGGTGATATCCACCAACCTATGCATGTGGGCAATGGAACCGACCGGGGCGGTAATGATGTAAAGGTGAAGTATTTCTGGAAAGACAATAATCTTCATCGGGTATGGGATACCGGAATTATCGATGGACAAAACCTCAGCTATACCGAATGGGTAATGCGTATTAACCATACCACTAAAGAAGATGTGGCTAAGTGGCAGGCAGCTACCATTGACGACTGGACAAAAGAAGCAATGGCCTTGCGTCCTTCAGTCTATGGTATTGGCGAAAAAGGCAATATC
>JBDLIU010000206.1:0-8115 GCA_039714715.1 Bacteroidota bacterium | reverse complement strand
AAAGTATGGGGTGTAGACGACGGTGCTGCAGATGCGTTCATTGCTGCAGAAGGTATGGCATTGCTTAATGGAACCCAGGCAGAAAACCTTGAAAAGATTGCTATTCAACGTTGGATTGCTACATACACCGATGGTTATGAAGCTTGGGCTATTGTTAGAAAAACAGGATACCCAAGCACACTAGCTGCTGGCGTAAGTGATAATGATATTTATGCTCCTGGAACAATTACAGCAGGGGCATATCCACAACGTATGCGATATGGCAGTGGTGCTCAGGCTGCGAATCCAACAAACTTTGATGCAGCAATAGCACGTCAAGGTGAGGATCTTCAGGAAACCATACTTTGGTTTGCGAAATAGATAGTTTAGTTACTTATATTAATACAGGAAGGGGTCGTGTTTTACGATCCCTTCTTTTGTCTTATTTAAAGAAATACTTTATTTACCAGAATATAACAGGAGGTCATGTTCATTTATCGATGATTTACGACTACTTGGCTAAATTTTTAAGTTTTAACATTAAATAAGAATAGATTAGAATTTCAATTGTTACTAAAATGCTCATTGTTATGCGTAGAGTTTTATTTTTAGTTATTAGTTTTCATCTTTTTTCTTTGGGTACTATTTATGCGCAAAAGCAGTTGCTGGATGTAATGCCAGTTCCCAAACATGTAGAATTAGGTGAAGGTTGGTTCGAGATTAACAGTAATTTAAAGGTTGGTATTCAGGGAAATCCGCACCATAGAATATATGCACAGACCAATAGATTTTTAAATAGGTTAGGTAATAAAACGGGCACCTTCCTGAAGCAGGGGTATGCTGATATTTCCAGTTCACCAGAAAATCCGGGTCTGCTTATTAAAGTAAATAGACCAGCTCAGGTAAAGTTTGGTGAAGATGAATCTTACCAGTTGTCGATTACTGATCAAGGCATTCAACTGGATGCAGAAACGGACATTGGAGCAATCTATGGTCTTGAAACACTGCTGCAGATTATTAAGTCAGATTCTAATGGCTATTATTTCCCATCTTTAAAAATTGAAGATAGCCCCAGGTTCCCATGGCGAGGATTAATGATAGATGTAGCGCGTCATTTCCAACCTGTTGCTGTAATAAAGAGAAATATCGATGGGATGGCAGCTGTTAAGATGAATGTACTTCATTTGCATTTATCTGATGATCAAGGGTTTAGGGTGGAAAGTAAATTGTATCCCAAATTAACATCAATGGGATCGGATGGATTCTATTATACACAGGAGCAAATTAAGGATATTGTAAGGTACGCTGATGAAAGGGGTATTAGAGTATATCCGGAATTTGACGTTCCAGGTCATGCTACCGCAATTCTTACGGCTTATCCTGAGTTTGCAAGCAAGGAGATGGTGTATCAAATTGAACGTAATGCAGGAGTTTTTGATCCTACGCTTGATCCGACTAACCCTAAGACTTACGAATTTCTGAATAACTTATTTGCTGAGATGGCTTCTTTGTTTCCGGATAATTATTTCCATATTGGTGGCGATGAAAATGAAGGAAAACACTGGAATGAGAATAAGGACATTCAGCGTTTCATGAGAAAGAAAAAGATCAAAGACAACCATGCATTGCAGGCCTATTTTAATAAAAACCTTCTTAAGAATTTTGAGACAATTGGAAAGAAAATGGTTGGATGGGATGAGATAATTCATGAAGACCTGCCAAATACTGCTGTGATCCAATCATGGAGAGGTTTAGATAACATGGAGAAAGCTGCAAAAAGTGGTTATAAAACAATGTTGTCAAATGGTTTTTATATTGACCTAATGCATGCAGCCGAAAAACATTACCTTGTTGAACCATTACCCGATACGTTAGACCTTACGGAAGAAGAACGAAGTAATATTATCGGTGGTGAAGCAACCATGTGGAGTGAGTTGGTTACTCCCTATACCATTGACTCGCGCATTTGGCCAAGGACAGCTGCAATTGCTGAAAGATTATGGTCACCAAAGGAAGTGAGAGATGTTGATGAGATGTACAGAAGAATGGACATTATTTCTTTACATCTGGAACAATTAGGATTACAGCATCTTTCATCCAGGGATTTAATCCTGAGAAATATTGCAAATCAAACAAACATCAAACCTTTACAGGTTCTAACAGGAGTATGCCAGCCGTTACAAGGCTATACAAGGAATCCCGGTGGTACAATGTATCAATCTTATTCTCCATTTTTACTATTTGCAGATGCTTGTATTGCAGATCCTCCGGATGCTTATAATTTCAATAAATTGGTGGAACAGTACTTAGCTGGAGAAGATGAGAATTTGAAAGCTATAATAAATTATCTATCCTTGTGGGAAGCAAATAATGATTTGTTTGTTGAGATTGCTGAAAACACTCCGATACTGAATGAAATTGCTGAATTGTCTGTTAATTTATCAGATATTGCAGGCATTGGAAGAGAAGCTTTAAAATATATTCTTGAAGAGGAGAAACCAGGTGAAGAATGGATTGAAAGGAGCAGGAAAATTTCTGCCAAAGCCAGGAAGCAAGGAGGACGAACAGAGTTGAAAATTGTTGGCTCCATTGAACAATTAATCATCAATTGCCAATAGACAATCACCTTTATAGTTGAAATTATAAAATTAAAATAAACCAATAATATTATGTCGCAGAATGATGGCACACCATTCGAAAAGAGGAATGGCACATTAATCCCAATGATTATTTTAACCGCGCTGTTTTTTATTTTTGGATTTGTCACATGGTTAAATGGTCCTCTAATTCCATTTTTCAAATTGGCTTGTGAACTTACTGAAGCACAAGCCTATTTTGTAACATTTGCTTTCTATATTGCCTATTTTGTAATGGCCATTCCATCATCATGGGTTATCGAAAAGGTGGGCTATAGAAATGGACTGTCATTGGGTTTGGGAGTGATAGCGGTTGGGGCTTTTATGTTTTACCCGGCTGCTGAAGCCAGAACTTTTGGTATGTTTTTAGTTGCTTTATTTGTAATGGGTACCGGTTTGGCCATTTTACAAACAGCCGCAGGCCCTTATGTTGTGGTAATTGGGCCACGAGAAAGTGCTGCAGCCAGAATTAGTGTCTTGGGCGTGGCAAATAAACTGGCTGGTTTTATTGCTCCATTGGCGTTAACCGCATTGGTGCTTTCTAATATGCAAGATTACACGGCTGATAAAATTGCAGCCCTTGATTTGCTGGCAAAAGCTGAAGCATTAGATGCATTGGCACTTCAATTGCAATTACCTTATATCTATATGGGTATTGTAATTCTAGTACTGGCAATTGTAATAAGATTTTCACCATTACCAGAAATTGACCTGGATGAAGATGGGCACGTTGAGCATTTAAACATTTTTAGGCAGATACAAGGAGCATTTAAATATCCTCAACTGGTATTAGGTGTGATTACTTTGACCCTTTATGTTGCAGTCGAGGTTGTTGCAGGAGACACTATTGGAAGCTTTGGTAAACACCTGGGTGTTTATGGTGATAATGGAGATTTTTATTTAAAACTTACTTCATTTACCATGACTTTTATGGTATTAGGATATATTATCGGGATACTCTTAATACCTAAATATACTTCACAAATCAATGCGTTAAAACTCTCTGGAATATTAGGTGTTGTACTGGTGCTATTAATAGTACTTATACCTTCTTCCGCTATGATTCAGTTGCCTGGTATGCCTGAAATGCCATTGGTAATTATTATGGTTGCTCTATTAGGGCTTGCGAATGCATTGTGTTGGCCAGCAATTTGGCCTATGGCTTTAGAAGGTGTAGGAGGCTATACGAAAATTGGCGGTGCGATTTTAGTGATGGGTATAATTGGAGGAGCAGTCTATCCTTTGATATATGGGGCTGTTGCCGATGCGGTAAATGCATCAAATATAGCATCCGGGACAGAAGCTACGGCTAAGAGTGGGAACCAGATTGCTTATTTAATTCTGATCCCTGCTTATTTAATGATAACTTTTTATGCTTTCAAAGGGCATAAGTACAGGACATGGAAGAGGGGATAATAGTCTCCGGTTAAATAATACGATTTAAGATAACAGTACAGGGTGTCTGGCACTATTTTGAATAATGCTAATGATGTTCGGTGACATTTCAACCTTAACTGATTAATTGTACAGTAGAATTAAATTCTATTTATTTTTACATGAAATACTTTCCTGATGGCAAGACCTGAGTTTGATGATATCTACATGGAGTTGGCAGTGAAAATTGCTCAACGATCTCACTGTGTGAAGCGCCATGTTGGAGCAGTACTTACTAAAGATACCAGGATTATCTCCGTAGGTTACAATGGTCCTCCGGCTGGTACGGTTAACTGCGATGAAGAGTATCCCGAGACCGGCTGTGCATTAGATTCTCACGGTAGTTGTTCATTAGCAATACATGCTGAACAAAATGCAATTTTATATGCGGCTAAAAACAAGGTGAGTATAGAAGGCTCTACGCTCTATGTCTCACTTTCGCCATGTTTATCTTGTGCTCGTATTATCTATGCTGTAGGAATTGTAAGGGTAGTATATTATAATTCTTATGCTGAGTACAAAGGATTACCTTCAGATGAAGGATTAGATTTTCTTAATAAGTTTGGTGTAAAGACAGAAAAATACAAAGGGAAGATCGAAAATGCATCGAAAATGATCTAGATGATCCTTGGCTCCGGTTCTAATTCAATTCCAAACTTAATTGCAATACTGTCCAGGATTTCATTTGCAAGGCTGAGAATCTCAGCACCTGTGCCACCACCATGATTTACCAGCACTAGAGGTTGTAGATCGTGAACACCAACATTCCCCCTTCGAACTCCTTTCCATCCACTCTGATCAATTAACCATGCAGCCGGAACCTTAACACTTTCTCCATCAATATAGCCAGGAATATCAGGGAACTCTAATTGTAAAGCTTCATAATAAATTTTATCGATAACAGGGTTCTTAAAAAAGCTACCGGCATTACCAAGCACAGCTGGATCAGGCAATTTTGATTGTCTGATTTCAATCACGACATCACTTACATTCTGGATAGTTGGATTAGTTATTCCTTTACTCTCTAATACGCTGTTAATAGCACCGTATGCTGTATTAACAGCAGGTTCTTTATCTAATTGTATCCTAACACTGATAATGAAGAACTTGTTTAGATATTCATTTTTAAAGACGCTGTTTCTATACCCAAATTTGCACTCCTCATTCATAAAGGTTCTCAATTCACCTGTGGCTAAGTCAATAGCATCAAGTGATACAAGTACATCTTTTAGTTCAACGCCATAGGCTCCTATATTTTGAATAGGAGCTGCACCTACCAATCCGGGTATCAGTGATAAGTTTTCAATTCCCCCTAAATCATTGGCCAATGCGAAATCTACAAGATCTTGCCAAATTTCACCCCCGGAAACAGTTATAACTACATGGTCAGCATCTTCCGATTCAATTTCAATGCCTTTTATCTGGTTGTGAATGACCATGCCCTGATAGTCCTTTGTTAAAAGGATATTACTTCCGCCCCCAAGAATCAGAATATCTTCACCCTCATATGTATTAATAATTTCTACTAAATCATTGATGTTTTCTATGCTGGTAAAATACCTGCATTTGGCATCAAGTCCGAAAGTGTTAAACTCCTTAAGTGAAAGATTCTCTTTTATGTCCAATGGTAATTTTTTTCCTGTGTTAAATATAGTGACTGGCTAATGGTTTAAATTATCTTCGGCAATGTCTTTTACAGTATGATCTTCTCCTGTCGGTTCTATATGAATTGTTGTTTCAACTGAAAAGGTCTCATTTACTTTTTTTTCTATTTTGTCGGCAATAAGATGTGCATCTGATAAGCAAAGATCACCATCCAGGGCAATATGAAAGGTTAATTCTGTATGAGAACCATAGGTATGAATATGAAAATGATGAGGGGAGACATCTTTTTCTGCAATTCTTGAGCTAATCTCTTGAATCTTCACAATCATCTCCTCATCAGGCTGCTGACCTATCAATGGGTTGACCACTTCTTTGAAAATATCGTAAGCTGCATAAAAAATAAAACCAGCCATAATAATGCCTAAAGCACCATCCATCCACCACCAATAACCACCAATTAGAATACCCACAAGGATTATAAAAGATGATAGTCCATCACTTCTGTGATGCCAGCCATCAGCCCTTAAAGATTGATTGCCTGTTTTTCTGGATAGGAAAAATGCATATTGGGCTAATGCTTCATTAATAATTACAGAAGCTATTGTAACCACTATAGCCAGTGTTCCGAAATTTGCTGATTCACCCTTAACTAGCTTGTCAATAGAACTTATAAGAAAGTTAAACCCAACAAGTGCCAGTAGAATACCTATAATGAGGGCTGTGATAAGCTCAATTCTGCCATGACCAAAGGGATGCTCTTTGTCGGCAGGTTTGTTAGCGAGTTTATTCCCTATAATTAAAATTAAAGAACTTGTCGAATCAGATAAAGTATGCCAGGCATCTGTTATTATGGCCACAGAACCGCTCATAATTCCAGCATAATACTTTGCTACAAATAATAGCAGGTTAGCTATTATAGAGAGAATACCCTGTTTGTAAGCATCTTTGCTGGCCTGATTACTCATCTGAATTGAATCTTAACCTAAAATCTGTGCTGTATGGTCTTTGGTTTTAACTTTCGAAATAATATCAGTTATTACGCCCTCTTCATCAATAATAAACGTTGTTCTGGCAGTGCCCATATAGGTTCTGCCATACATTTTCTTTTCTACCCAGGTACCATATAAGTCGTGCACTTTTTTGTCTGTATCTGCCAGAAGGGTAAAGGGAATATTCTGTTTAGTAATAAAATTCCGATGTGATTTTTCACTATCAGAAGATATTCCCAATATAACATAACCGGCATCAGTTAGTACTTTGAGATTGTCACGCAGGTTGCAAGCCTGGGCAATACAGCCAGGAGTTTGATCTTTAGGATAGAAATATAAAACCACCTTCTTTCCTTTATAATCTGATAATTTAACAATATTCTCATCCTGATCATTTACTTCAAAATCAGGAGCTTTATCACCATTATTAAGTCCCATAGTTATTTAATTGTTGTTTTATAGGTTTTAGTATTATTCGCGTTGTCGGTTACTTCAAGAATTAAATCTCCGCTATATTTCTGGTCTTCAAACTGTCTCTCAGCCCAATATAGTTTTTTCTTCGGATCTTTCGCAATTAAAAGCCATTCACCATTCAGCGTAGCCTTGATTTCTTTTAATCCTGAAAGCTTATCATTCAACTCAAAAACGAGTTTTTTTCTGTTGATAATCAATGGTTTGATAGTAGGAGGTTCAGTATCTTCCAGGATAGTGAAATCTCCAAAGCTACGGGTTCTGAATTCTATCTGGTTTCCTTTCCACTCTCCTCCAACATAGGCATAATTTTTATTACCCCATACCTGGTAGATTGATCTGTGATCGACTGACTCGAAGAGTCTTTGAGGTTTATAAAGTACCGTGATACTGTTTTTTAAAGGTATCTGCGGACACCCAATTGTCACCACCTCATTGCCGATGGTTGTGTCTTCCCTGTATTTTATTTTCAGGTATAATGTATCAAACAGGCTTCTTCGACTAAACCTGATATCTGTATGAGAATTAAATACAGTAAATTCTTGTTTTGGAGGTATCATGCTAATAATTCCTGTTTCTATCAGTGTGTCTTTTAGTGCAACTGATTTAGGAATAGCATTTCTCAGATCCCACAGGAATACAGGATATCCTTGCGAGGTGAAATCACTTTTTAATAAGTTAAGGGTGTCATTGATCATCAGGTTGGCCAGGTTGCCTGATAAACTATCACTTACAATCCGAAGCGTATTATTTACAATCTTTACAGAGTTAGGAGTTTCTTTTAATTCAGTATTCTTTTTGGCCTGTCTACTGCCTTTTATAACCAACCTGACGGTGGTTAAGTTGCCATAGGAATCTGTTAAAGAAATGGAAGCATTATAATGCTTTCCTTCTTCTATAATAAAGTGTCCGCTATCCGGAAGCTGGTTATAAAACTTAAGTGTGTTACCATTTTCAATATACAATTTATGGAACCGCTGACCGGTAACCCGTAATACTTC
>JBDLIU010000205.1:0-8174 GCA_039714715.1 Bacteroidota bacterium | reverse complement strand
CGTGATAACCTGAATCAACCAGCAATTCTGCAACGTTTATAAGTTCAAAACCGGAACTGCTGTATCCATGCAACCAGATTAGTGGAACTCCGCTACTATCGCCCCATTCCAGATAATGCATTTTAATACCATTGACTTCGATAAAATGCCCATGGTTCTTATCTATTTTGAGATATTGTTGGTATGCTTCTGATACAAGAGCACGATTTTCCGGGGTATCAGGAAATGGGTCTGCTCCGGACTGTGAGGTTATGGTTGTTACAACTATAACCAGAAAAGATAATGTAATTGTGCTTAATCTAAATAAATAATGCTTCATATTATGTTTTTTATATATTGCTTCAATCTTCTTTACGCGGATGAATACGTGCTCCCAACCTAAGCCAGCCAATTGCCCCATCTGATCGGCGAATAATATCAACTTTACTTCCTTTATACTCCCCATCCAACACAATAAAACAATCTTTTTTACACAAAGCTATTGTCATTGGAGGCGGAGAAGGCTCGGGTGGAGTTTCTTCATTTGGGAAACCTTGTTTAATGATCATCTTACACATTAACTTTCCACTTTGCATATATAACTCAACATCCATGTATTGTCGCTCATAATAGCCTGTATAAGCTGCTAATTCCTCCTCAGATGCTTTAATCTGTTCCGGTTCAGGAATTACTACCCCTAAATAATTTTTCAAAGCATATCCTGTTATTTCCTCAATAATACTATCACCATTTTGTGCATTTGTTAATACTGCAATAGCAAATTGATGTTCAGGGAATAATGTTAGCAAACAGATTTGTCCATTTGTAGCACCACCGTGTGATATTTGCCTTAATCCGTCAACTTGTTTAACATTCCAGCTAAGTCCCCAATACTCATTATCTCTCACAAATGTTAAGGGTGAATGCATCTGCTCAAAAGAGTTTTCAGAGAGCAATCTGGGACCATCCACAATAGTACCATTACTTATATGGAAATCGGCATAGCGTAAAACATCTTTGATATTGCTGATTATTCCACCTTGTGGATAACCGGAGCGTTCAATTTGCCAAGGCAGCGCTATCTCAAGCCCGTTTTTACCTTTATGATGTCCAACAACAAAACGATGAGCCATTACATCTGTTGGTCTCAAATATGTATTTTCCAACCCTAAGGGATCAAAAACAAGTTCACCTAAGGCCGCCTCAAATGTTTTACCTGTTACTTTTTCAATAATAAGTCCAAGAATTGAAAATCCCGCATTATTATAAGAAAATGATGTACCTAATGGAGCAAGCTGCTCACTATTAACCAGGGTTGCCACGTAATTAGCTAATGCATTATCACCTGAACCTGTATCTCTGAAAATATCACCTACAAAACATGATGTATGTGTTAGCAAATGGCGAATTGTTGCTTTAGCAGATGTAGTTTCATCAGCTACTTTGAAATCAGGTAAATACGTTTGAATTGTTGAATCCAAATTTAATTTACCCAATTCAACCAACCGCATAATGGCAGTTCCGACATAAGTCTTAGTTATAGATCCAATCTGAAAAAGAGTGTCATCAGTTATCGGAAGCTGATGATTTATATTTGTAACTCCAAATCCGGCAGTTGTCATTTCCCCTTGGTGCAAAACACCAATTGCCATGCCGGGAATATTCCATTTATCAAAGTTCTGTTTGATAAATCGGTTTAAACTTTCAAAATTATTATTAATCTTATTCCTCACTTTTATTATTTTATTTATTTTCTAATGTCACTTCATCCCTGCCTTCAATACGTCTTTTAATAATGTCTTGCCGCCTGGCATCTATTGGGAAGTTCCAAATTGTTAGTAATGCTATAAAGCGTATTACAGGAGGTACTACTGCATAGGCAAAAAACAGGCCTAAGTTCTGATAATCACTGTTACCCCCATCAACATTGAAGTCAAAAGCACTCATCAAATAAAAAGCCATAGAGCCACCAATTGCTAAAGCTGCTTTTCCAATTAGCCCCCCAATCGCAAAAAATGAGCCTGCTTTGTTAGAGCCTGTTTTCAGCGTGTCATAATCAATCACATCACCATAAATAGCTCTTGGGGCAAATTGACTTCCAGTTTCAACAAAACCTAATATTAGTATATAGATCAACATCGGTAAAAAAGAAGAGGGGCCTGGTGTTATTAACAATGCCAATGGAACAATTACAACAACCAAAAAAATACTTGTTCCCCAAACCTTGTGCTTTCCAAAACGCATCAACCATTTTACCCATAGTGGTGCAGTAATAATACGGATTAACCAAGCTGTCAGCATCAAATATGCGAATTTATCCCCAATGCCAAGATAGGTATCTGTAAAAATATAAAAAGCACCAAGCCATATACCTATTCCAATCAATTCGCTAATATAGGCCCCCATATAGCGAACAAACGGTTTGTTTACTTTTGCTGATCTTACGAAATCCAATAGATTTGTTGTGTGTGTTGAAACATGCTTACCAACAGGTACATTTCGTAATGCTAAAAACATAAAAACTGGTAATGAAATTGCGACAGACCAACCGGCAATACTCATCACCTCAGGTCCAATATCTGTATTTCCTGTCCACGGCTGCATAAGAATGGGAGAGACCATAAAAAGTGCAGCACCAATTGTTCCGGCAACTTCGCGGGCAGTCATTATCCTGCTCCGTTCGTTGTAGTCGCGTGATATTTCCGTTCCCCATGCTATGTGAGGAATATCAATGAGGGTCCATGAGATAAACATTGCGATACTCCAAAACGCAAAATAAAAAACACCTGCACTTGCCGGCGGCATAAACATGAAAACAATAGAAACCATAGCTATTGGTGTTCCAATTGCAATCCATGGTTTACGTTTACCGAATTTGCTTTTAGTACGGTCAGAAAAATAACCAATCAAAGGGTCTGTAACAGCATCAAATATCCTCCCTAACAACAAAACTGTTGCAATTGTAACTAAAGTAACTTCTGTATATTTTGCATAGAACGCCGGAATAATGTATATAGCCGGCATATGCATAATTGCTGTAGCTATAACGGGTGATGCGTAAGCTACTAATTTTTTATTTGGAATTAATTTATTCATAATTTCAATTTATCGAAACGTATTCCATACTTTCCAAATAATCAGGATCAAAATCTGCTCCATGTCCGGGCTCATCAGACAAGATGATTTTCCCTCCATCATAACTGATGCCGCCAATCACCGGATCTTTAGTTTGAATAAAGGCGGTATCCAAATCGGCAAAGACGATATTAGGACGGGCTGAAACCAAATGCGCTGCGGCACTGAGCCCCAACCTGCTTTCGGACATAGAGCCTACCATACATTGCATTCCCGCCCCTTCTGCAATAGCATTGATTTTGAGCGCATTGTGTATCCCACCGGATTTAGCTAATTTGATGTTAAAAATATCGCACGCTTCCATCGACGCCAGCCGCAATGCGTCGTGATGGTCAAACAACGACTCATCTGCTGCAATAGGAATAGGGCTTTTTTTATGTACTTGCTTCAAACCGTTATTATTCCAATGAGGAACAGGTTCTTCACAATACTGAATATTTAAAGGAGCAAGATCATTAAGAATGGCAATTGCCGTTATCACGTTCCAGCCTTGATTAGCATCAATACGAATAGGAATATCCGGACCAACAGCATCACGGATAGAACGAATCCGAGCGACATCATCAATGCGGTTTGTTCCTAACTTTACCTTAATGGCGGGGAAACCGCGCTTTTGGATATCCAGTGCATCCTGAGCCATCACTTCGGGTGTATCTATGCCTACTGTCAAGTCTGTGTAAAACTCTTGTTTTTCACCTCCTAAAAGTTCGTATAAAGGCAGTCCTGCACGTTTTGCCAGAATATCGTATAAAGCCATGTCGAAGGCACTTTTTGCTGTTGTGTTATATACTAAAAAATTATTCAATTCTTGCATCCGTTTTTCAATATGCAGAGGATTTTTACCAATAATCAAGCGCGCCAAATCTTTTGCAGCTTCATAGGCTGTAGTTTGTGTTTCTCCTGCAATCCATGACACCGGTGCCCCCTCACCAAAGCCATAGAGATTTTCATTAGTATAGATTTTTACCAGGATATTTTCAGCAGCTTCCTGGACACCCAGAGAAATTCTAAAAGGTTTATTAAGACGGATGTTCAACTTGTAGATGTCAATTTTTGTGATTGTTAATGGTCTCATTCTATCTTTTTATTTTAGAAATTATGTTAATTTATTCTCTATCTTTATAAAGTGGTTTACTGAACTTTTATTTATCTCGTCCTTCCAAAATAGTTTTTACTGTCGCTTGTGCTACTTTCAGCAAAGTTTCAAAATTCATAGCAGCAGATGTATCGGCAGGCGTATGATATAACTCGCTACGGAAATTGGCAGTATCCATCAAAAATAGTGCGGGAATACCGGCCTCCCAGAAAGGTGCGTTATCTGATCGAAGAAGATCCGGTATTTTCTTAGCCATTTGGTGATAGTCAAATGGTACATCAACTCCATAATACGGGATGTCTATCATACTATCTTCACAACTTGTTAAAAATTCATTTAACAAACCACTAGAATTATTGTCTCCAAAAACACCAACAAAATTACCAATCTCGTTTTCAAGATCAACCTTAAACAATCGTGTCATTTCCTGTGGAAACGGCAAGATTTTTTGGGTGTGATGTTCGTTTTTAATCCATCCCACCGTATCAATCACAATAGCAGCTTTTATTTTTGTTTTTTCCTGAACAACATTTTTAACATAATGGTTGCTTCCAACTAAGTAATGAGGAATTGAAAAGGATGATTTGTCTGCAACAGATTTAGTGGCCATGATAAGGATATCAAGATATAGCTTTTCATCTTTTGATAACCTCCCTTCCAATTCCTTTTTCACCGCTTCAATCACAGCAACCCCATTGTTGCCTTGCTGAAAATATTTTCGATATAGTCTATAGAAAGTTTTATTGAATTCTTGCATTTTCGTTGAAGTAAAGCGGAACTTGGAATCAAATAGCCCATATTTAAGACACTCTTCCCGAACCTGTTTGGCAATAAACGGATGACCTTCTTCGAGCGTAAATGCAGCAAAAATCACAGAAGGTGGGTCTTCCATATCTGCTAACACACGAACAACCTCCATTGAAATTGCCACACCTGAAAGATTATCATTTGCTCCGGGGCAGTTTTGGACTGTGTCGTAATGAGATCCTAATAAAATAGCATGTTTTGATCGATCTCCCAGATACCCAATTACATTTTTAAAGGGTTCGTCAAATCCCTCAACTTTGAACTCCTGTATTTCAACAACCAATCCATAGGCAGTCAATTTGTCTGCGATATAATCTGCTGTGGCATTTAAAGCGTCCATATTATCAAGAGGAAAACGCGGGCCCTCCAGTTTAGTTATTGTTTGATAAATCCTCTCTTTATCAACTTTTAATACATAAGTTTGTGTCTTGTTCATATATATATTATTTACAATATATTTAAAAAAACCAGTTAATTTATCCTGTCATTTGTTTTAGAAACCTGTAAATCACTATTAAGGCCACCTCTAAAAACATTATGTGTTATTCATCTTTCTTTAACTTATTGGCAACCTCTAAAAATCCCAATCTTATTTATTCTCATTTCCCAACTTCACCCTGCTTTCAATACGCCGTTTAATAATCCCTTGTCGCCTGGCGTCTATGGGGAAATTCCACACTGTTAACATGGTTACAATTCTTAATACTAATGGTATAAATGCGTATGCCAGAAACAGACCAATGTTCTGATGCTCGCTATTGCCTCCGCTTACATCAAATTCAAAGACACTCATCAAATAAAAAGCGATGGAACCGCCTATTGCCATAGCAGCTTTTGTAATTAAACCATAAATTGCGAAAAATGAGCCAGCTTTGTTGGAACCGGTTTTAAGTGTATCATAGTCAATCACGTCACCGTAGATAGCCGGGGGTGCGTATGCAGTACCACTCTGTATAAATCCCAATATCAGGACATAGATCAGCATCGGCACAAAAGCAGAAGGACCGGGTTCTATGAACAGAGCCAGAGGAACTATAGCAATATCAAGAAGTGTGCTGGCTGCCCAGACTTTATGCTTGCCAAAGTAATTCATAAAACGCACCCATAGAGGTGCTGTAAGAACACGCGTCAACCAGGCTATCAACAGTAGGTATGGGAACTTATCACCAATGCCCATGTAGGTGTCGGTGAAAATATAAAATGTGCCCAACCATATACCGATTCCAATCCAATCGAAGATTGTGGCAAAGGTAAAACGAACAAATGGCTTATTAACTTTTACCGATTTGACAAAATCCCAAAGGTTTACAACATGGGTGGAAACTTGCTTGCCAACCGGAACATAGCGTAAGGTAAAAAACATCAGTATTGGTAAAGAAATCGCCACGGTCCACCCTGCAATTTTCATAACCAATGGCCCGATCTCTGTAGTACCAGTATAAGGTTGGAGTAAGATGGGAGCTGCCATAAACAGTACAGCGCCGATATTCATAGCTACTACACGGGCCGTCATAATGCGGCTACGCTCATTATAATCGCGTGAAAGTTCAGAACCCCAGGCTAACTGAGGAACATCGATCAGTGTCCAGGAAAAAAACATCGCTATGCTCCAAAATGCAAAATAAAAGATTCCTGCATTCGCCGGTGGCATAAACACAAATATGATCGCCACCATGGCTATCGGTGTGCCGAACATCATCCAGGGCTTTCGCTTGCCAAAGCGGCTGCGGGTTCGATCAGAAAGAAAGCCGATCAGTGGATCTGAGATGGCATCAAATATCCGACCAAACAATAATACCGTAGCAATAGCGGCAAGGCTGACCTCGGTGTACTTCGCATAGAATGCAGGAATGATATAAACAGACGGCATATGCATTATTGATGTTGCGACAACGGGTGCAGCATAAGCTGTTAAAGTCCATTTTGATAGTCTTTTTTTATACATAAAATCAATCTAATTTATTTATTCCCATATAAAAATCTGGTAGGCCTTGAGTGAGACTTGACAGTTTTTC
This sequence comes from Bacteroidota bacterium, assembly GCA_039714715.1. Lineage (GTDB taxonomy): Bacteria > Bacteroidota > Bacteroidia > Cytophagales > Cyclobacteriaceae > S012-113. The sequence goes on along the minus strand of JBDLIU010000205.1, from coordinate 1,142 downwards.
GAAAACAGTCAAGTCTATCGCTGCAAATGGAGATGAAAATTATAGCCGAAGGCAAGATCGCCTCCGGCTATAACTTTTATGCTATACTTGTATCAAAAACTTATTCTTTCTAGAACTTATAGCTGAGGTTGAGCCCAACCGTACGCGGACGATTAGTCGGAGCTGCTTCAAAACTTCCTATTCTGTCTATATTGTAGGTAATAGCCTCGTCAAGAAGGTTATCTGCAAACAGAGCTACAGTTACCCCACTACTGTGCGTGGCACCAGCGCGAAAATCAACCAGTGAATAGGCCGGCAACTCAACATCAAGGTCAAGATTAAAATTATTAAGTCTTGTACCTACATACTTATAGTTTGCATTAGCAAAAATTTCTAAATTATCATTAATAGATTTTTTGTAATTGGCCGAAAACGAGAAACTTTCAGTAGCAGAGCCGGGAAGTTTGTCACCTGCCCTACCTGTATAAATCAAATTATCAGGATCATTAGGGTCACCAGTAGGATCAATAATAGTTGGTTGAATATCTTCCAGAAGTTCAGGACTACTAAGAGATCCGCTTAAAGCCAGTTGAAAGTTTTCATTAACAAAATAATTCAGGCTAAACTCTACACCCATAACCTGTGCTTTCCCCACATTTTTAGTCGCACGAATAAAAGTTTCCATGTCTTGAATATTGAGCTGGATGTCATCGTATTTTAACATATAAGCTGCTACATTGGCTCGAAAATGACCATCGAACCAAGTCGTTTTTAAACCAAGTTCATAATTCCACAGTTTATCAGAATGAAAGGTGGTAAAGGGTACATTCATTGTAGCCTCGTTATAACCACCCGGACGATAACCCGAACTCGCCAAGACATAAGCAAAGATATCCTTGTTAAATTCTTGTTCAACACCCACTTTATAGGTACTTACGTTTTCTTCTGTTTTAAACGTCTCACCTTCATTCATGTTACCTTCTCCCCAAACTGGATCGTCCAAAAAGAAGCCGTCAAGTTTTTTTTGAAAATCCGAGAATTTGATATTAGAATATCTATAACCTAAAACAACACGAGTATTCGACTTAAAATTGAAACCCAACTCACCGTAGCCTGCAATTTCCCCGTTTGTTGTTTCATATTCAGTATCTATTGCAACATCA
>JBDLIU010000204.1:0-8200 GCA_039714715.1 Bacteroidota bacterium | reverse complement strand
TCAATGAAAATATTTCAGGTAACATAAAAGCAGGAGGTAAAATGCATCACCTGTCCCGCGAAACTGACAAGAATGGCAATTTCGCACGTTTAGCTGAAGTACAATGGAATCAGGGTGCCAGAGACTTTTTGCTGGAAAATGACATTAACCCGGATGCTGCATTAAGGCTGGAGGATTTCAGGGATCCGGATTATCTGGAAGAGAGAGGACAATATTTCCTGGGTGGCAACCATGAAATGGTCACTGTTGTAGATAGAGGTTTAATGGATACCTATATTCAACTGGCCTCTCCGGCGTGGTATCCTGTTTTTGCTGATACATGGAAAGATGATTACAATGGAACAGAGGAGCTGGCTGCTGCTTATTTGATGACTGAGTTAAGTTTTGGAACAAAGTGGATGCTTCTGGGCGGTGTCAGATATGAGAGCCTTCAAACCGACTATCATGCCAATTTTACCGTTCAGACTCAAACAGAAACAGGTTATAACCTGGATACCCTGAATCATGCCGTTAGAATCCATGGACACTGGTTCCCCAATTTTCAATTAAGGTATAAAGCAAGCGATTGGTTTGATGTACGTTTTGCATACTCGAAAACTATTTCACGCCCTGATTTCAGTTATTTCGCACCTAAGAAATTTATTTTTGAGGCAAAATACGGATATACGGGAAACGCAAACTTGCAGCCTGCGATCTCACAAAACCTGGATCTGTACACCTCGTTTCATCATAAATATATCGGGCTGTTTACAGCAGGAGGTTTCTACAAAAGAATGTCAGATGTGTTCTATCCTGCTGCCCGATTGGCAGAAAACTTACCTGAGGAGGTTGGGTGGCCCGAACAGGGCGAAAGCGGTATACCCAGAACAGAGGTAAGTGCTCAAATCAGTACCTTCATGAATAATCCTTACCCTGCCATTGTAAAAGGTATTGAACTTGATTGGCAGACAAACTTCTGGTATTTGCCTAAGCCCTTGAATGCACTGGTTTTCAATATTAACTATACAAGGGCTTTCTCAGAAATGGATTATCAGGAGTCCAGGTTATATGAGTATCTTGAACCTAATCCCATCCCTGGCCGTCCGCCGATTAAAAGGTTTGCCGAAGTAGATACATTCAGAACGGCTCGTCTTCTTCACCAGGGAGATCATATTATAAATATCGTACTGGGTGTTGATATTGGGGGATTTGCCGGTCGCATCTCTTTCAGAATGCAGGATGATGTGATTACAGCTGTAGGAAACCGTCCTGAAGAGGATCAGTTCAGTGAAAAATATATGAGCTGGGATCTCTCTTTAAAACAGAGACTTCCGCTTAAAGGCTTAAGCCTCTTTTTTAATGCAGTAAACCTATTCCATGCATCAGAAAATAGTTATCGCCTTTTCGGACCTGATTTTGAGACTCATAATAATGCATATAAATCATATAACCCCAGACTGTTTCAGTTTGGGATCCGGTATGAATTGTAGAGACCATTATTCATGTATATAGTATTGGCTATCTTTATTAAAACTTAAGATTATGAAACAAGTTTCTGCTACTGTTTTTTTGGTATTTGTGCTTGGCCTGGCCAACTCACTTTTCGCCCAATTCAACGATTATATCGATGAGATCAGAGGCGACACGGCTGTTGTAAAGTCATATGCAGATATGAATTATAATGCCAATAGTTTTATTGATGCCATAGCATCTGATACACTGGAAAACGGAGAACGGGCCAATCCGAACCGGGTTTATATGCTAAAGCGGGGAAGGTATTACCCGCAGGACAGGCAATATACATATCCTGATATTCCAATAACGGTAGTAGGTGAAGGTGGTCCCGTTGTTGGAGGTGCTTTAGAGGATGGTGCGCCACCATTGGTATACGGAACCACTAATTCTCAAGGTGAAGCGCAAGATGGAAGACTATTCGTATTTGTAAATAATTCTGTTTTTAAAAATATCTCATTTTCAACTGCCGCAGATAATGGTGCCATGCATAACTGGAATTTTAACCTGTTCTCTGATAATATTGAGATCAGTTTTGACAAATGTCTGTTTGAGCACACCGGCTGGGTAATAGCTACCGGCAGTAAAAAGGAACAAAAAGTAAAAATTAAGGACAGTTATTTTGTTAATCTTAATGGCTTCCCCTGCCGGCGTAACGGGGGTGTATATGACAATGTTGTTCAAAACACTGCTGAAATTTACGTTGAAAACTCAACCCACATGATGGCAGCAGGTATGGTGTATAAATTCAGAAACTTTCCCATTGGTCATGCATACTTTAACCACAACACCTTTGTGAATTGTCCCGGTCTTATATTTGAAACTTTTGGTAATCAGGTTGAATGGGTTGTGACAAACAACCTGTTTGTAAATAGCAATTGTCAGGCTTATTACCCTGGATTAGACAGACCTGAAACCGATCAGGACTATCTTCCAACCGGTATTATTAATGTACGAAAGCTGGAGGGTATGGATACATGGTTTCCTGATGGATTTCCTGAAGCAGATCGTAAAATCCTGGTAGACAGAAATGCAGTTTACTGGGATCCACGTTTAGATACTATTATTGGAAGTTTAAAAGAAGATGATGGTGGTTTAAATAAGGAGTGGTTCTCCCAAATGATTACGATGAACACCAGAACCCAGAACATATTTGATAACTCCGTTACCTATCCTTTACTGAATGAGGGCAACTGGATTAAAGATGAAAAGCCTGGTTTCTATCAAATGGATGATGTGGTTGATAACATCATTGCCTATTGCATTGATGCAGTTCAGGAGGGGAACACCACCAATTTAATGAAATGGCGTGCACCAGGAAATGAAATCACTGATGAAAACCGGGACAATATGGTATATGCTGACTGGCCGCTAAATTGTAACCTTCGATATACAAATGAAACACTGCGAAGTGCAGGCTTAAGTGGTTTCCCTGTGGGAGACCTGAATTGGTTCTCTTATTTAAAACCCACATGGGATGGACAAAGTGATGCTGAACATGCAGCAATCATTGCTGCGCTTAATGCAGGGACCTCTCCCGAAGCACAAAATGTTACCATACCACCGGAATTTGGTGTTGGAATTCCCCCGGTTTCCAATACAGCTAATTACGAGTTAAAGAATACTCCAAACCCATTTAAATCCTACACAACCATTAGTTACAAATTACCTGAAAATGGAAATGCTGTGCTGGAAGTATTTGATATACAGGGTAAAGTAATTGCCACTCTGGTAAATCAGCTACAGGTTGCAGGAAACTATTCTGTTGATTACAGTGCGGAAAATTTATCAAGTGGAGTCTATCTTTTCAGCTTATCAGTAAACAATATCCGCGTAACTAAACAGATGGTTGTCAGATAACTAAGAATGAAGATTCATCATTTGTTATTTGTCATTGGAATCTCACTTGAGTTCTTTGGCTGCGCAAAGCAGGACCCTGATATTGTTGGCCGGGTTGGTAAAGCGTATGAGATAGACTTTGATGAGTTAAGTGATTTTTTCGAGCTTAACTATTTTTACAAGAGATATACCAAAGACCTTCAGGATTATGAGATTGCATTAAATGATATGCTGACAGCACATGTGAAACTGCTGGATTTCTTTGATTCAGGATTTGATAAGGATACCCTGCTCTTGAATAGGATTCGAAGGATTATCAATGAAGAGTTGGTTATTAGTTATTATGATACTCAATTCCTTAGCAAATATGAAAGTGATCAGGCAATTGAAGAATATGATAAAGTATTTAAGGCATCTGCGGACACGGGTACCATTCAATGGAATAACGCCTCCATAAATCAGATCAAGGAGTGGGCAGGCCCCGGCGGGTTCAATGAAATGCAGTATGTGGCAGCTATTGGTCAAGCTGTTTCTGATGGACAAAACTTCCCCATCCTAAATCATTCAAATGGAGAGGTCGATCTTCTAGATTACTACAGATTGTTAAAAGACATTTTGTTATTGAGCAATCCTGGCAATCTTTCGACAGATGAGTTTAAAGCATATATTGTAGAAGCTGTCAGAACAGAGAATGTGGTTCAAAAGGCAAGTGCACTTGATCTTGAGAAAGCAATCATCTCTGTAAATACAAAAAGTGAAGTGCTTAGAGATAAGCTTATCTGGCTCTACGATCAGAAAATTATTGAATCAGCTATGCCTGATATAACTGATAGGGTTTTACGCCTCTTCTATGAGGAGAACAAAGACTCTCTTTTTTTTCAGTTTGCAAAAGTGAACATATATGCTGCCGTAACAGCAGATGAAGTTTCAACAAAAGAACTTTTACAAAAGCTTGAGCAGGGAGTTCCATTCACAAAATTAATGGACCGGATTTTTGTAAAGACCTTTATTCAGGATCATGATGGCCGTATTCTTTCATTTCTGAATCAGGAAGAACCCTTATTAGGTGAGGATGCTTTTAAGTTAGAGTTGAATGAGCTTGCAGGACCTGTTGAATATCTTGACCCCGAAAAGGGAAAGCAATATGCCATTATTAAATGTGTGGGCAGAAGGCCGGCTAAACAGTTGCAATATTCTGATGTGCAAAACTCAATCAGAATTGAATATATCGAGAGTGAAAGTTTAAGAATCATCTCTGAAAAGGAGAGAGTATTACTTGATCAATATGATTCCAGAATTTACAAGGATGTATTAGCGCAAAAAATGGGTGAAATTCTCTAACGAGCGGATTCGTGGAAACCAAAACTAACAGATTAATCTATTTTCCCTTATTCCTCATTTCAGCCTCTGTAATATGTTTTGAAATTGTTGCAACACGAATATCATCTGTGATATTTGTAAACAACTATGCATTTATCATACTCTCTTTAGCCATACTTGGTTTGGGAATAGGTGGCATATATTCTTACTATAAAATCGGAACCAGTAAAAAAACAGGAATTGCGAAGGTGATTCCTTCTGTATTAGCCTTGCTGGGTTTCTCCCAATTGATTTTTATTCTTGCTATTACAAGAATGGAAAATATTTCTGGTCCGGTGGTATATTTTTCACTGCTGTTTTTCCCTTTTTTCTTTGCCGGGATTTTCTATGCTCAGGTTTTCAAAATTTACGCTGCGCTTAGTTTTAAATTGTATGCGGCCGATTTGGCAGGCGGAGCCATTGGCTCTGCAGGTGCAATTATTGCTATTAATTCTCTGGGCGCAAGCAATAGTGTATTATTGGTATCAGCCATTGCATTTATATCTGTTGTCAGTGTAATAGCTCCACATTTGAAAAGAATAGCATCAACATCTCTCATATTGGTCCTGTTGTTATCTGTCGCTTTTCTGCTGATTAATGGGAATAGTAATATTCTGCCCCCCATTCCAATAGGTGATTTTCCGGAAAAAGACTTTCACCATGTATATCCGGACCCCATGGTTAAATCAAAAATAATTGATAGCCGATGGAGCATTCATGGCCGGGCAGACCTGGTACAGTACAATCATCAGGATGTAGTGAAACAGCTTTTTATAGATGGTGCTGCCGGTTCTCAAATGATGGGTTTTAGTGGCGATACAGAAAAGGTTTCATCCAGGCTTTACAATTTATTATTCCGGTTTTCTACATCTATTCCATTTCTGTTTCTGGAAGCACATGAGAAAAATAGCATGCTCGTAATAGGCCCGGGAGGAGGCAAGGAGATCCTTACAGGTATTCTGACAGGTGTAGATGAAATAACAGGTGTAGAATTAAATCCTGGCTTTGTTGATATGGTTAAAGATCACAAGGCATTTAATGGAGGTATATATACTGATTTTCCAAATGTAAGAATTCTTATTAAAGAGGGACGGCACTTCATTAAGCAGACCAGGCAAAGTTTTGATCTGATTGTTATGGCCCTTCCTTCCACAGAACAGCTTCAAAATGTAGATAACTTTGCCATGAGTGAGAACTATCTCCTTACCGTTGAGGCTATGAATGACTATCTGAATAAACTTACACCTGAAGGGCGGTTAATCTTCACTGTACATAATGAATGGGAGCTGATACGCCTCATTGTTACAACAGCTCATGCTTTTGAAAAGATGGGTATTGACGGCGGGGAAGTTTTAAAACACCTGGTAGTATTTGAAGATGATTATACTCCAAGCATTTTAATCAAAAGAGAAGCTTTTTCCAGAGCCGAAATTGCACATCAGGTTCACATTGCTGAAAAGATACCACCAGATTTCTCCCGGATCAGCTATATGCCATATGGAAATTCCGGGATCAGGAACACCCGGGTAGATCAGGTGCTGAACGTTTTGAAAACAGAAAAGAAATCATTGCAAAGATATGTCAATGAGCATCCTTACAACATTGCACCCTGTAGTGACGATAGCCCGTATTTTTACAAAATAAACAAAGGCCTTCCCTTATACCTGGTTTGGCTCTTTGTAAGTATAGCCGTTCTTAATCTGGCCTTGGTTTTCATTCCTTTATATCGGATAAAGAAGAAAATAGTGAGGGAAAAGTTCCGAATGCTAGGTATTCCTTTACTTATATTTATTTGTATAGGATTAGGATTTATGATGCTGGAGATTTCTTTATTTCAGAAACTGATACTCTTCCTGGGCTCTCCTACAATAGCCTTATCCATTCTCTTAAGTACGCTGCTGGCAGGTATGGGTGCCGGAAGTTATTATGGCAAATATATTTATGTTAATAATCCCCGTAAACTCCTGCTTATTAGCACCTTGATTATTATTGTTTTAGGAATAATATTTTTTACCATTCATCCTTTTGTTTTAAACAAACTACTTGTGTTTAGTTTAGGTATAAGAGCATTTATATGCGTGTTGATGATCCTGCCTCTGGCATTTTTTCTGGGAATTCCATTCCCTTCCGCTATAAAACTCCTTAAAGTCGGTGATTTGGATGATTATATTCCATGGATGTATGGGATTAACGGGGCCATGTCTGTATTAAGTGCTGTTATTGCAGTAATGGTAGCAATGCTTCTGGGGATTTCCATAGCCTTTTATATTGGATTATGTTTTTATGCAATAATATCTGTACTTATGATACGTGCAGATAATGTCTAATAAACCATGTGAAGATTTCTGTAAGCCCTGGGGGTAACATTATTCAGTAGTTTAAAAATGCGGTTGAAGTAGGTCATATTGTTATATCCGCAAAGAGCACATATTTCGCTTATCTTCAAATCCGTATTGACAAGCAGTTTCTTTGCATTCTTAATCCTTATGCCATTAATATACTGTGTAAAAGTCTTTTGGGTTCTGTTCCTGAAATACCTTGAAAAGGATGTTGTTCTCATTCCCGACATTTTTACAGCATCACTGAATACCGTTTCCTTGGCATAATTGGTTTCCATATAGTCAAGAATGCAGTTGATCAGGCTGTCATTAAGGTGATAGTAATATTTCCTTGCCCATTTGGCCGATAACAGTTTCTTTTCATTGCATTTAGAGAGATAATCCAGTATGGTAAGCAAATCCAGGATACTCTTCAGACCTTCATTAAATGACAAGCGTTTAATGAAAGAGATTACTTCTTTTGACGGGTTGGAAAACTGAATTCCCGCCTCTCCCTCCGTCAGGATCTTATTCAACAGAAAGGCCTCTTTCCTTTCAAGGAAGGAAGCACCCAGGAACTCCCTTTTAAACAGGATTATGGTGGCCATTGCCTTCATATTGTCTGAATCTCCACCTGAGCTGTCTTTGAAACCGTGGACCAGCTTTGGTGCAAACAGGAATAAGCTTCCCGGTTTGTAATCAACGATATTGTTGCCCACATATAGTTTCCCTTCGCTCTGTTCAATATAGGCGATCTCATATTCCAGGTGATAATGCCTTGGCGAAGCAAAATTATCCGGCTGATAATGCTTCGTCAGAAAAGTAATGTTTTCCTGAAAGACCAGTTTTTCTTCATTGATTTCCATAGGACTCCAACATTGTACACCAGCTAAGATATCCCAAATATAAACACAATTACCCCAAACAGAGACTATATTAACTTATGTTGCTATTGTTGTGCTGCTAAGATACATTTATTAGACAAAAAAGAATTATGGTAAAATCTGATACAAAATTAGCGATTGAAGGAGGAATGAAATCAAAAACAACCCCCAGTATACCCATGTATCCGGGTGGGCTGGAGATCGGTGATGAAGAGAAGAAAGCAGTGATGCAGGTCTTGGATGACAAATACCTTTTCAGGTATTACGGGCCTGCTGAGATCGAATCAAAAGTCGGGCTTTTAGAGAAGG
>JBDLIU010000203.1:0-8277 GCA_039714715.1 Bacteroidota bacterium | reverse complement strand
AGTACTTCCCTAAGTGGAAGTGGGATGAAGGAATCTGGTCTTATGCAAGTTGGGCGATAGACTTTATAAATGACAATAAGAAGATCCTTGCCTGGATACTGGTACCATCAACAATTATTCTTGGTATCTATACAGGTATACTTCTATCAGCATTTAATGCGCGTCCGCTTTGGAATAACTCAATATTGGGGCCATTGTTCCTGACATCAGGTTTATCTACCGGGGCGGCAGCGATTATTATGCTCTCAAAGTCACACGATGAACGAAGGTGGTTTAGTATGATTGATTTGGTACTGATTGCTATTGAACTATTCCTGATTACACACCTTGTAATGGGAATGATGGCTGGTTCGCAGGTTCAGCTCGAAGCTGCAGAGCTAATTCTCGGTGGTGAGTTTACAGTAGCATTCTGGGTATTTGTGGTATTGCTTGGATTAACATTCCCGGCAATTTTGGAAATTCTCGAGTTAATTGGATTTAAAGTACCTGCTATTGTGCCAGCCTTGTTGGTAATTATGGGTGGTCTGGTATTCCGATTTGTTATGGTAGATGCAGGACAGTTAACAAGGTATTTGTATTAAACAGAAAATTAGAAGAAAATGAAATTCTGGAAAGAAGATAACACACATATATATTGGAACCCATATTTCGGGGGCCTGATGCTGGGGTTACTATTAATACTTACCTTTTATATTACAGGGCGAGGTGTAGGAGCTACTGGTGGCACAAAAAGTGCTGTTGTGGCAACTGTAGAAACCGTTGCACATGATTACGCAGAACGTTCAAAATACTATAGCAAGTATTTCGAAGAAGGTAGAAATCCTATGAAGAACTGGTTGATGTTTGAGACCATTGGAATTTTGGCTGGAGCGTTCCTTTCAGGAGCCCTTTCAGGACGTGTAAAGTTCAGGGTACAGCATGCGCCCCATATAACATCTAAGAAAAGGTTAATGTGGGCAGCAATAGGAGGGTTATTGTTTGGTATAGGTTCGCAATTTGCAAGAGGTTGCACCAGTGGTGCAGCACTAAGTGGTGCAGCTGTGCTCTCACTTGGGGGCTTTATTACAATGGCAGGAATTTTTGGTACAGCCTATCTAGTGGCGTACTTGTTTAGAAAATTATGGATTCAATAAATGCGAAATAGAAAATTATGGGACCTTTAACATATTTTGGAGAAGTATCAGCAGAGTGGAATTATGTGATTGCACTCTTTATAGGAATGGCTTTCGGATATATCATGGAAGCCTCCGGGTTTTCGTCATCGCGTAAACTAATTGGAGTTTTCTATGGGTATGATTTTGCAGTAATACGAGTATTCTTTACTGCGATGCTTGTGGCCCTTATAGGGTTGCTTTATATGGGCTATTTTGGTTTGATAGACTACGAGGTGCTTTATGTGCATCCTACATTTATCTTTTCTGCTGCCGTTGGAGGCGTGATCATGGGTTTTGGTTTTATTACCGGAGGATTTTGCCCAGGAACAAGTCTTTGTGCTGTAGCTATTGGTAAACTTGATGGTTGGGTGTTCACAGGGGCGCTGTTTGTAGGAATTCTGCTTTATTCATGGATATACCCAATTATAGAACCTTGGTATAATACAGGTAGCCTTGGCCACATTAGGATAACAGAGTGGTTAGGCATGTCTGAGGGATGGTTTGCATTAGGTTTTACTGTAATTGCTTTAGTTATATTTTTTGTAACTGCATGGATCAGAAGAAGAGTAAAACATGTACGCTACTAACATTTAAACTATAAAAAAATGCCAAAAAGATATATATTTTTATCAATTCTGTTAGTTGTGGTTGCGTTTGGATTAACGCAATTGCCAGAGAAAGGAGAAAAAATACCTGTTAAGCCTGAGCAAATGCTATTAGAGGCTAATGATCAGTCGAGGTATCTTTCTACTCACTTTATTGCCAAGCGATTAATAGAAAGAGATCCAAGCTTGTTACTCATTGATGTAAGAACCATCTATGAAAACGAAGAATATAGTATCCCAGGTTCATTTAGCATTCCTCTTGAGGAGATAACCAATCCTGATTGGGAAGGCTATATTGATCAGGATGCAATGGATATCGTGTTTTATTCAAACAGTGATATCTATGCAGACCAGGCCTGGATGTTAAGTGCACAGAAAGGATATAAAAACCTTTATGTGATGAAAGGTGGGTTAAATGAATGGTTTAGGACAATTATTAAACCAACACCCCCTGACGAAACTTCCTCATCAGAAGCTTTTGAATTATACTCATTTGAAAGAGCTGCCAGTATTTATTTTGGTGGTTCATCTGCAGGAGCAGCAAGTGCTCCCGTGGCTAAGAAAAATGTGGTTGTAAGAAAGAAAGAGAAGAAAGCAGCCGAGGGTGGTTGTTAATGTTTGATAATTTAAAACCAGAGAAATGGAAGAATTAAAAAGAACGAAACGAATCACCATAGGTACAGTAGTTGTAGTAGCAGTCTTAATCGTTGCTCTATTAATCTATAAACCTCCATTACATAAGTATAAAATTGCAACAGCCGACATGGCATTTGAGCTTATGATGGCAACACCGATTACTCCGGATGAAGCCATGGAGTTTGTGTGGGATTCAACTTATGTATTTGTTGATATACGGAGTGAGCATGATTATAGTGTTTATCACCTTGACAATGCCGTGAGTATTCCTTCAGGTAAGCTGTTAACTAAGGATAGCAAGAAACAATTTGATCAGTGGCAGAAAGACTCATTACAGGTGGTTCTTTATGGCAAAGATGAATTGCAGGTAACTACCCCATGGATGGTGTTATACCAGGTAGGATATACCAATACTCGCATTATGATGGGAGGAATGGAATACATCGATATGCTGTATGAAGGTACACTTGAAAATGAAGAAGCTTACAATGTAGAAATGCCAGCATATGATTATGCCGGTATTATAGCTGCAGCTGCTTCAGGTGAAGTTACAGCTCCTGTTGTACAACCTAAAAAGGTGGTTGTTAGAAAAAAAGAAAAGAAAGCAGCCGAAGGAGGTTGCTGATTTTTCTCCCGGAAATGCTGGGAGAGTAAAGGTTATACTTGAGTTCGTTTATTCCGGACAGTTTTTTAATAGGTTATTTTTTAAAAGTCCGGGTTTACCTAATTGTTCATCCTTTTTTAGGATGGTATAGAGGGTTAGAATGATAAGTTGATTGTAGGGATCCTCTCCGCTGACCGCGGAGGGGATTTTTTTATGGTGATTTTACAATCCGCCCTTAGTTGTGCTATTTTTTAACAAACCTTACTACACCTACTATTGCTAAGGCGGCTCCAATAACCAGGGTAAGGTAGTACCAGGTCTCGTTCATGGTGTACGATCCGGATAGCTCATTACCTATCATATTACCAATACCGGCTTTGGGTGAATGTGTTTGTGCCCAGTAAATAAAAAACGCACCTACCAGGATAAAAATGATTGCTTGTAATTTCTCCTTTTTCATAGTTGTTAAGTTAGTGTCATAAAGGTAAGAATTTTGTTGTAATGTTTACAAGTTGAAGAAATGCACCATGATTAGGGCAGGAAGATAAACCTGTCCACCGTTTTTACTTATCAAGTAAAATGGTTCTACCTTCACTACTGCTTTGTCTTGCCAACTCAATCATTTTAATTACATCACGAGCTTGCTCAGCCGTAACATCTAAAACGGCTTCTCCGGAAAGGGTTTGGTAAATATTTTTATAATAATCCCGATAATCTCCGGGCTCGCTTTTAATTCTGGAAATAACACTTTCTCCATTTGAATCCAGGTGCAATTTACCCTGCAGGTTTTCTGGCTCCACTCCCCAGTCAGCAATTTCATTAGGAATTTGTCCGGCTTTTAAAGCTTCTTCCTGAACATCAAGACCATATTTAATGAAGGAGCCCTTTTCACCATGAATAACGGTTTGAGGCCCTGCTTCTTTTACTAACATACCGGACTTGAGTATTATTTTCAGGCGATCGTAAAATAATTCGACCTGGAAATAATCATCCACCTCAGCTCCTGCTCGCTGAATTTGTATATCAGCATTAATAGATTCAGGTCTTCCGAAGAAAATCAGCGCCTGATCTATTAAATGAGACCCCAGATCATAAAGAATCCCTGATCCCGGAAGATCTTTTTCTCGCCAGGCATTTTCCTTTAAGTTAGGCCGGAACCTATCAAAGTGAATTTCAACTTCTACCAACCGACCTAAAATGTTCTCATCCAATATCTTTCGAACGGTTCTTACACCACTATCATAACGTCTGTTATGATATACTGAAAGGAGCTTATTTTCTCTTTTGGCTATCTCAATTAATTCATCAGCTTCATTAACAGTATTTGTGAACGGTTTATCTACCACCACATGTTTGCCACTTAATAAGGCTTGCTTTGCCAGCGGATAATGAAATGTGTTTGATGCTGCTATAACCACCAGATCAATGTCAGGATCCGAGAAGATCGCTTCTGATTCACCAACAATAGTAGTTGAAGGGTATCTGTTTAAAGCCAGGTCTATATTGTCATGTTTAGTCTCCCTGATTTTCTTGAGCTCTAGACAGGGAATACTGTTAATCATAGGGGCATGGAATACCTGTCCGGCCATTCCATATCCTATTAAGCCTACATTTATGTTATCTTTCATTTGTTATATAAGTATAGCAAACTGATCGATCAAGATCAAATAACAGGGATAAATTCTAAGTTTGGGAATAATCCGAAAGAAGGATCAACCTCATTAAATATTAATTCGATAGATTGCATTAGAAATTATAAGGCTAAATATGTTGATTAAAAATAGAAGGATTGCAGTGGTTATAGCACTTGTCCTTATGGTAGGTGCTGGCTGCTCAAAAAGGACTACAGAAAAAGAGAAAGGAGCTGAAATTGTAAGAGAAGATATCATACTTTTCGTTGGCACCTATACTGAAACAGAAGCTCATGCGGAAGGAATCTATGTCTATAAATTTAATACTGAAACCGGAGCACTTACTTACTCAAGCACCTCTCCAAAGATTATTAATCCTTCTTACCTTGCGGTTCATCCGTCTAAAGAATTTGTATATGCTGTGAATGAAACTGGCGGAGAGGGTGATGATATCACTGGATCTGTCAGCGCCTTTAAAGTAGACCCGGTAACGGCAGAATTATCTTTGATTAACCAGGTTTCATCGGGCGGTGATTGGCCGTGCCATATTAGCATTGATGCTACAGGTGAGTTTGCGTTGGTAGCCAACTATGGAGGATCAGTGTCAATGTTTCCTTTAAAGGAGGATGGCTCGATTGGAAAAACGAACAGTATAATTGAACATCAAGGGAGTGGCCCAACTGACAGACAAAAAGGGCCTCATGCTCATATGATAATAACTAGCCGTAACAACAATCTGGCTTATGCTGTCGATTTAGGTGCTGACCAGATTTTTTCCTATAAGATTGATACAACTGAAAAAGAATTAATTCCTGTTGAACCAGGCACTAATTTAGTGCCGGGTACAGGCCCCAGGCATATGACTTTTCATCCTGAACTAAACACAGCCTATGTAATAAATGAACTCTCGGGCACAATTACTGGCTTCAATGTTGATGTTTCAGGAGGATTGTCAGAATTTCAAACAATATCTACTCTTCCTGAGGGATCTGAAGAATTTGCAGCATGTGCAGATATTCAGATCCACCCATCAGGTAAGTATCTTTATGCCTCTAATCGGGGAAAGGTTAACAATATTGCAATTTATGAGATATCAACTAGTGATGGTTCACTTAAGCTGAGAGGCCATCAATCAACTTTTGGAAATGGTCCCCGTAGCTTTGTAATTGACCCTGCAGGAGCATATTTGCTTGTTGCTAATCAGAATACCAGTAATGTGTTCACTTTTAAGATTGATCCACAAACGGGCTTGCTGAATGACAATCCTGTTGAAACTAAAACACCTACACCGGTTTGTTTAAAATTCATGTAGGAGGTTGTTTCTGTTGGTTAAAAAATGTTAAAATTAAACTCCCGAAGCACTATTCACGTAGTTTTGTTATGTAAACAAAGCTGATTTGTGAAGAAGAACACGATTTGGATAGTAGTTACCCTGATGGCCATTGCACTGGTAGGCTTGAGCTGGTTCCAGCTTTATTGGATAGGCAGTGTAATCAAATTAAGTAATGAGCGACTTGAAAAAGATGCTCTGGAATCGATGCAACTGGTAGCTCAGAAGCTCGAGCGTAACGAGATGGCAGTGGTGGCGGCCAACAGTTTTGCATTTTTTGGGTCTTCTTCCAGCCGATCAAACAAAGACACCTCCTTTGTGGTATATGATTACCAGGTGAAAAGTTCCGGGAGAGATGGTAAACTAAACCAGATGAAAATTAACAGCAACGATAACCGGGTGGTAAAAATTGTTGTAGAGAATGATTCAAGTAGTGAGCATGTTAAGTTTCTTAGTGATACATCACTGTCTGATATTGATATTAAAATTATTATAGAAGAAGATGACGATACAACAGGCAAAAATGTACTTCCTGATCGTCTTCACAAAAAGAAAGAAGTTTTTACAAGGGTGGTAGAGGAGATGATGTACTACGAAATAAAGAGACCACTCAGGGTTCATCCATTAGTAATTGACAGCCTCTTACAAGAAGAATTTAATAATAAAGGCATTAGGCTGAAATATGAGTTTGCTGTGTATGATGCAAGAGAAACAAGTTTCAAGGTTATACAGGCATCGAATCCTGAAGAACTATTAAATACCACCTTAAGGGCATCTCTTTTTCCCAATGACCTGATGGCCAATAACCTGTCTTTATTGGTAAACTTCCCAGAAAAAAGTAGCTATTTGTTAAAGGATATATGGGCTTCACTGCTTACCTCCGTAGTTTTCATCCTGATAATTATTGGAACATTTTCATATGTGATTTATAAGATCATTCGTCAGAAAAAAGTGGCGGAACTAAAGAATGATTTTATTAACAACATGACACACGAGTTTAAGACACCAATTGCCACAGTTACTTTAGCAACTGAAGCGCTACAGGAAGAGGTGGTTCATTCTTCAAGAGATACCATGCTGCGTTATGTTGGGGTAATTCAACAGGAGAGTAAGCGTTTGGGTTCGCAGGTAGAGAAAGTATTGCAGTTGGCTTCAATGGATAGGAATAAGCTGGACTTAAATAAAAAGTTAACCGAGGTTAATAAAATTATCAATGTCGCTGTTGACAGGGCTAAGTTTCAGGTTGAAGAACGCAATGGCAAATTGGACGTTGCGCTTGATTCGAATGATATTATGATTCTTGCAGATGAAATGCATCTTTCAAATGCTGTTTTTAATTTACTGGATAACGCTATCAAGTACTCAAAAGATGAACCAGAGATCAGGATTGAAAGCTACACTAAAGGGAACAAGCTAACTATTGCAGTAAGTGATAAAGGGATAGGGCTGACCAGGCCTCAGCAACAACAGATTTTCGACAAATTTTACAGGGTGCCAACTGGCAACCTTCATGATGTAAAGGGGTTTGGCCTTGGCCTGAACTATGTTAAATATGTTGTTGAAGCACATGAAGGTGAAATAAAAGTAACTTCTCAGGTAAATAAAGGCAGTAAGTTTACAGTAATCCTATCCATAGAAAAATGAAGCAGTATAATCTCTTGATAGCAGAAGATGATCTTAATTTAGGTCAGATATTAAAAGAGTATCTCGAATTAAAAGGGTACAATTCAGTATTAGCGAGAGATGGGCAGGAAGCGGTTGAGGAGTTCGACAAGCATCAATTCGATCTTTGCATCCTTGATATCATGATGCCTAAGAAAGATGGATTCATGGTTAGCAAAGAAATCAGGGCTAAGAATCCACAAATCCCATTTATTTTTCTAACGGCAAGATCTCAGCAGGAAGACACATTGAAGGGATTGCAGATGGGAGCTGATGATTATATAAAGAAACCTTTCAGTATGGAAGAGCTGAATCTTCGCCTCCTGGCAATCTTAAGAAGAGCAGATAAGGGAGAATTGAAAAGAGATAGGTTCACCATTGGCAATTTTGAATTTGATTATACAAGCCAGAAACTTGAGTATGATGGCACTCCTCAAAAGCTAACATCCAAAGAGGCCAGTTTGCTTTTATTGTTATGCCAGAGCAAGAATAAAATACTGGATAGAAGTGCGGCACTCAAAATAATCTGGGGAGATGACAGTTATTTCAATTCAAGGAGCATGGATGTATACATTACTAAACTCAGAAAACTCTTAAGCAGAGATGAGAAGGTGAAAATTCTTACTATCCACGGTGAGGGATTCCGCCTGGTGGT
>JBDLIU010000202.1:0-8395 GCA_039714715.1 Bacteroidota bacterium | reverse complement strand
ATCACTATTAACTACCTCCCAAAGCACTTGTTCTGCAATGGCTCTGTCGATATTGCCGGTATTCAGCTTTGTTCCAAAATTATAAAAGGCAAAGCCACCTCCCTTTAGTTTGAAATCAAAGTATTCATTACCGAATTGTAAAATCAACTCCAGAGGAACCAGTACATTAAAGAAAGGGCCTACCATAGGTTCTTTTGATTCAAACGGAACGCCGGTTATGTTCATCCCCGACATCCGGTAAAGTGATCCACCGGTTTCTATGGCAATATTATTTGTTATGTTAAAGCCTATGCCACGAAGAGAAAATGGGCTAATAGGGGCTGAGAAATAGCCATTCTTTGGGAAGAAGAAAGAAAATGATACTCCCATATCCTGGGCATGTACTTGTTTAACACTTATTAAGCTAACCACTAGTATAATTGCGCTGAGTGCTTTTCGCATAGTTGTTTATTTACTTGTAAATTTGGTAGAATCAATTGATTATCTATCAAAGTAAGTAAAACTGAACCTTAAACGAATGTACTTTACAACAAATCACCTAATGCAACTCAATAAGTTAGTATTAACAGTGTTTTTGGTTGTATTAGCATCTTGTAGCCAGGATGCCGCCAAAACCATTGCAGATAAAGTCTATTTTAATGGGAATATCTACACCGTTGCTGAGACAAAACAGGTTGAAGCAGTGGCAACCGTTGGTGGTACAATAATCTATGCAGGAACTAAAGATGGTCTGAAAGATTATATTGGGGAGAATACTGAACAATTTGATCTGGTAGGTAAAACCATGACCCCGGGATTAATCGATTCTCATGGTCATTTTATGGGAATGGGGCACCTTGAGCTTAACCTCAATTTAAGCAGCATTAAAAATTATGATGAGATGGTGGCCATGGTGGAAGAAGCAGTGTCCAATGCCAAGCCGGGAGATTGGATTTTAGGCAGAGGCTGGCATCAGAGCAAGTGGGATAAGGAGCCTGATGAAGTGGTTAAGGGATTTCAAACACATGATAAACTCAGTACTGTATCACCAGATAACCCTGTGTTTTTACGCCATGCGAGTGGTCATGCGGCATTTGCCAATGCCAAAGCCATGGAAATTGCAGGCGTAAACCAGATGTCAATTGAGAGTCTTGAGCAAGATATCCATGGAGGTGAGATTATCAGGGATGAAAACGGTAATCCAACGGGCATATTCAGTGAAAGAGCCATGGGTGTGATAAACAAGCATATTCCTGATGTTGATATAGATCGACATAGGCTGGCATTGGAGATGGCTATTAAAGCCTGTCACAGAAATGGTATCACAGGATTTCATGATGCAGGCGTAGGGCAGGAAACTATTGATTTATACCAGGAATTTAAGGATCAGGGCAAACTGGATATCAGGCTCTATGTGATGGTTTCGGGACCTAATCGTGAACTCACAAAAACATGGCTTGAGCGAGGTCCAATGATAGATACTGCAGATCATTTACTAACGGTTAGATCAATCAAACTAAACTGTGATGGGGCGCTTGGCAACAGAGGAGCCTGGTTGCTTGAAGAATACACTGATATGCCGGGAGAGTATGGGATGGAAACTTTACCGATGGAATATGTGGCAGAAATTTCAAAAGCCGGTCTTGAAAAAGGATTCCAGGTATGTTCGCATGCCATAGGTGACAGAACAAACAAAGAGGTGTTAGATCGCTATGAGCAGGCCTTTGCTGAATATCCAGAAGTGAAGGATCACCGATATAGGATTGAGCATGCGCAACATATGCACCCTGATGATCTTCCTCGTTTTGCTGAGATGAATGTAATTGCTGCCATGCAAGCTATCCACCTGAGTTCCGACAGGTCCTGGGCTATCGACAGGCTGGGAGAGAAGCGGATTGTAGAAGGTGCCTATATGTGGCAAACCTTGCTGCAATCAGGTGCCAAAGTGATTAACGGAACGGATGTGCCGGTAGAACCGGTCGATCCATTAGCCAGCTTTTATGCTTCTGTTTCACGTAAGACATTGGCTGGCGAGCCTGAGGGTGGCTTTGAACCGGAAGAAAAAATGACGAGAGAACAGGCACTCAGATCTTATACACTGGATGCAGCCTATGGGGAATTTGAGGAGAGCTTTAAAGGATCTATCGAGGTAGGCAAAGCTGCCGATTTTACTGTTTTTTCGGATGATATTATGACTATTCCTGAAGAAGAAATTCTTAAAACCAGTGTGGCAATGACTATTTTGAATGGAAAGATTGTATATTCTGCGCAGTAAATCAATAACCATGGGCCTTGGAGCAAAAATCATATTCGCCATTATCATCATCCATTTTGTGGTAGGATTTGGATATCTCATGTATAAACTATCACCCAGGAAAAAAGATAAAGACAGCTCAAAAGAAGAATGAATATTAAGCGTCCCACTCTACTAATTAATGAGGCTGTTGCCAGGAAAAATATTGCCCGAATGGCAAATAAAGCAAAGTCGTCTGGCGTAGAGTTAGTGCCCCATTTTAAAACGCCACAATCTATACAAATCGGACAATGGTATAAAGATGAAGGCATAATAAGCATTACCGTTTCATCTGTATCTATGGCCAAGTATTTTCAACAGGGAGGCTGGGAGAACATTACCATTGCCTTCCCTCTCAACATCCAGGAAATAGACGATGTATCTGAATTAGCAAATAAAACAAACCTTACATTGCTTGTAAATGAGCCGGGGCAGGTTGAAGTGTTGAAAAGCAATGTCTCAACTGTAACTGATGTTGTTATAGAGGTTGACTGTGGTTCAAAACGATCGGGCGTTGATCCGGGTGATCATGAAGTTATTCAAAGAATGATTGATCTGCTGGAGAATTCGCCACATCAATTTAAAGGATTTTACAGTCATTTCGGACACACATACAATGCGCGATCCAAAGAGGAGATATTAGGTGTTTTTAAGGCATCATTGGAGATTCTGCACGCATTAAAGGAAAGGTTTTCAGATTACGGCCCACAATTGTCTATTGGGGACACCCCGTCTGCTTCTATTTTGGATAAGTTTGAAAGTGTAAAATCGATTCATGCAGGGAATTTTGTGTTTTATGATCTGATGCAGGTACAGATTGGGGCCTGTGATGAGCAGGATATTGCTGTAGTGCTGGCATGCCCGGTGGTGAGTAAGAATCATAAGCGTAACGAAGTTGTGGTTTATGGAGGCGGAGTACACTTGTCAAAAGAATCAATGTTTGATAGGGAGCTTAATACAACGATCTATGGTAAACCTGTAAGAATAACAGCAACAGGATGGTCTGAATACATCCCGGGTAGTTATGTGAAGTCATTATCTCAGGAACATGGTATAATACACCTCAACGATGAGGCATATGAAAGCTTCAATGTTGGTGATACCATTGGTATCCTACCGGTACACTCCTGTATGACTGCGGACTCCATGAGAGAGTACATTGATCTGAAAGGAGACAAGTTTGACCATTTGTAATAAATTGTCAGCTTAGAAAACCACTCCCTATATCCATAAAGAAATCAGGGGCATTCAAAAATGGTCTTATCAAATTTGACTGCTTGATTAATATTAAACCTAATTTATTTTAACGGAAGCAAAATAATTTGTAAATTGATGTACAAAACCAAAATCATCATCAAATAAATATTAGCACAATGAAAAAATCAACTATACTTTTCACGCTGCTGGTTGTCTTCATAAGCTGTAATACAGAAGAACCGGAAGTTCTTCCTGCTTGCCAGGCAACACAAGTTTCCTTCTTTGAAGGAGGAGCTTTTACAAATTACATCTTTGAATCGGATGGCAATGATGGCTACAGGCTTAAAACCATTAATGTTTATGAAGGCACAGATTCAGCAGAAGTTTACACCTATTCGTATGGCACTCAATTGGAGTCAATAACTCACACTGATGCTGATGGAACAATTACTTTTAATACTGTTTATGAAAATGACAAGTTAAGCAAAGTAACTGAAGCTAATGGATCAAGTGAAATGGTCATGGAATACAATGGTTCTAATATTACGGTCATGAATATGTGGGTAATGGCTCCCGATGCAAACCTGTACCAGATTGCAGAAATGAAAATGACCTATAGCGCTTCCGGTAACTTGACTAAGACAGAACAATTAATGGATATTGTAGCCCTAATAGAAATAGGATTCGGAGGCGTACCACCAACTAACCCTTATACACCTGCTTTAGTAGGAAGTATGGAATATGAATATGGAACAGACAATGCCCCAAATCCACTTTATGGTATATATAATATGGACAACCCTGACATGTCTTTTATGAAAAACCTGCCGATTAGTTATGTTTATAAAGACGAAACAGGCACAGCTGTTGATTCTGAAAGTATAACTCTCACCTTTAATGATAAAGGTTTCCCTACCAAGGGAACTTTTGGGAGTGATTATGTTGAAATCACCTATGTGTGTGATTAAATAAATTGATTTAAATAATTATTCTACGAGTTGGTATGTTTGTTTGATTTGGTTATCGGTTGAAATGATCAACTGATAACCGAATCGGACTTTATAAGATATTTCAACAATATTCAAGCACCTCAAACTAATAACCTTGCCCGCACCTCTGACCTTCGGTCTTCTCCTAAAGGAGTCCAACCCACTTTAACCATTAACCAATAACTAAAGAGCGGTGAGCGTAGTCGAACCGCAATCAATTCCTCGGCCTCAAAATCGTAAACAGTGAGACAAAAATATATGCTGCTGTAAATAAATAAGCTAACTGTACTATTGTCCACTCTTGTGAGTATTCCAATTCATTTGCATGGCTAATATCAGACAGCGCCAATGCTGACAATCCAAGAAGAACAACGGTAATCAGGCCAAACATGAGAGAAAGCACACGTAGTAGTTTATTTACTTTCATAGGTTAAAAAATTATGAGCTGGATTTCTCCTTCTCTTTATCGCTTTTTTCGGTAGGAGCGATGTATTGTACATCTTTCTCCTTTAATAATTGGTTAAATTTAACAATATCTTCGTTAATAATCATCTTTAAATCTGATTCAACTTTTTTCCATTGTTCAAGAAGCTCATTTGCAAGCTCTTTTTCACCTTCTGTAACGGGAGGTATATTACCATTAATGGTTTGCATAAGGTTGTATAGCTGCAAATCCAGCTTATTACGATAGTTTATTATATCCTGAAAGGTCTTCTGCTTCGGAGAAATCAGCTCATTTTCAACATCATTAATCTTTTTATTGATCTCATCACCCATATCATTGATCTCTTCGTCATCCGGGAATCGCTTGTTCATTTGCTTGATCTGCTCCCTTACTTCCTGTAACTTATCCAATCCTCGATAAAGCGAATTCACCTCATTGTTGAGCTGCTTAACCATTGAAATTTTTTCTTTAATCTGCTCAGAAGTTACCTTGTCGCGCGGATCGGGCTTAACGGAAAACTGTTGAGTTTGGGTGTATTCTCCATAAGTAAGCTTAACGGTATAGTTACCCGATCCTACATTATATCCTCCGGCTTCACCACCCGGTCCAACAGGCATCACACCTTTCGATGCTTTGATGGGTTCGGTGTTCAGATCCCAGAAAAGCACATTCATGCCTTTCGTTTTACTGGTCTGGTGATTTTTCTTTTCAGCATCTGACGCATAGGTGCGAAGTAGATTGCCACTCTCATCCATAATTTCAATGGTCAGTGCAATAGAGTCCTTCTTGGGTACATCTTTGAGGTAGTACTTAATACCAGCACCCGGATTTGGATTAGTACCAATACCCGGAATCTTTGCAGTACCATAACTCTGTGCATTGATCACTTCCCTTGGTTGATATAAGTAAACATTGCTATTGGCTACCGATGAACTCAATTGCTGTAATGGAGTAAGGTCATCAAGTATCCAGAACCCTCGGCCACTTGTAGCAGCCAGCAGATCATCTTTATGCACTTTAATGTCAGTAATGGGCACCATAGGCATATCAAGGTTTAGCTTTTTCCAGCTGGCAGCCCCGTCAAAGCTGATGTAAACCCCACGCTCGGTACCTGCATAAAGCAGCCCTTTCTTCTTAGGGTCTTCCCTAACAGCCCTTGCATAGGCACCTTCAGGAATACCATTCACCATATTGGTCCATGATCCCCCATAATCAGTCGTTTTATAAATATAGGGTTTGAAATCATTGAATTTATACCTCATTACCGTGATATACACTGTACTGGCATCATGTGGTGATACTTCAATTGAATTGATAATACCCTCCACACCCGGAGAAACATTCTGCCAGTTTTTACCGGCATTGGTAGTCAAATGAACAAGACCATCATCAGCACCAGCCCAAAGCACATTATGAAAGTGTGGCGATTCTGCAATGGTCATCAGCGTATGGTAGATTTCACCACCGGCAGCTTCGTTGGTGATAGGGCCGCCCATCAACCCAAGGTGAGTAGTATCATTCCTGGTTAAGTCAGGAGAGATAACCTCCCATTTATTAGCCCTGTTGGAAGATTTGTGAATTACATTACTGGCATAGTAGATCACATTCGGATCATGTTGTGATACCAATACAGGAGGATTCCAGTTGTACCGGTATTTCATCTCATCTGAGGGCTCCCCCAGGTCCCAGATAGGGTAGGGTTTTACAAATCTTTGCTTGCCGGTTTTAAGGTTATATTCATCTATCATTCCGGTGATGTTCGATGAATAAATATAAGTTGGATTATCAGGGTTGAAAGCAATATGGGCGGCTTCACCACCACCTACATTGGCAATCCAGTCCTGCCAGCCTATGCCCATACCATTGGCCATGCTGGGAATAGCAACCGTACTGTTATCCTGCTGACCCCCATAGAGCCAGTAGGGGTAGCGGTTATCAGCATTTATCCTGTAAAACTGTGCTGTTGGCTGGTTTTGCTGGGTCGACCAGCTTTTACCACCGTTAAAACTGATATTAGCACCCCCATCGTTGGAGTTGATCATGATCTCAGGGTTATCCGGATTGACCCAGAGGTCGTGGTTATCACCATGAGGTACACGAACCTGCTGGAAGGTTTTGCCTCCATCAATCGACTTCATAAATGGGGCATTAAGCACATAAACAACATCTTCATTTTTTGGATCAGTAAATATGTGCATATAATACCATGAGCGGGTTTGTAAGATTCGTTTGCTGTTGATTAACAACCAGGATTCCCCGGCATCATCGGATCGGTAAAGACCACCTTTCTCAGATTCTACGATTGCAAATACTCGTTCCGGATTAGCTCTTGATACCGATACACCAATTTTACCCATAACACCTTTGGGTAGTCCTTTCTTTAGCTTAGTCCATGTTTTACCGGCATCGGTGGTTTTGTAGATTCCACTTCCCGGTCCACCACTGCGGATAAACCAGGGTGTACGCTGGTTATCCCAGTAAGCAGCATAGAGAATGCGAGGGTTATTTTTGTCTATTACCAGGTCACTTACACCGCTGTTGTTATCTACAAAGTGTACTTTCTGCCAGGTTTCACCGCCATCAACTGTTTTATAAACTCCTCTATCAGGAGTAGGAGTATAGGAGCTACCCTGTGCCGCCACGTATGCTATTTCAGGGTTGTTTGGGTCAATTTCTATAGCAGAAATGTGCAGAGTTTTCTCTAAACCAATGTTTTTCCATGTTTTACCTGCATCGGTTGATTTATACACACCATCACCATGGGAGGTCATAACACCACGCACGGGAGCCTCACCGGTTCCCACATAAATTACATTAGGATCAGATTCCGCAACGCTGATCACACCAATGGATGTTGCATTGAAATGCTTATCCGATATATTTTTCCAGGATATGCCACCATCAATGGTCTTCCAGACACCACCACCAACAGAGCCGAAATAATAGGTGTAAGGTTGTCCCACAACACCTGTACTGGTGGTAGACCTGCCACCACGGAAAGGCCCGATATTTCGCCAGGTCATGGCGTTGTAAAGGCTGTCATCGTAGGTAACTGAATTGACTGCGGCTTTCGATTTTTTCTTTCTTTTTTGTGCCTGAAGGGAGAAAATTACTGTTAGTGAAATAATGCCAATTAGTAATACACGTAGTTTCATTTTTGATGATTAAGTTCTGTGAAATTCTAAACTAATCAATATTTCTGTTTCAGGATAGTTTTTGTGATGAAAGGCTTTGTTGATGGCTAAGATATCTGCCTGTCAGGTAGGAGGGCTTCTCCTGATGTCCCGATAGCTATCGGGACGGGATCAGTATAACGAAAGAGTATTATTAACGAATATTTAATCTAAAATGGTCGCAGCAGGACCTGTCAGAATGGCTCAGCCAGACGGGCGCAACAACCATTTATTAGGTCTAACTGAGATCCTATTATTTGATATCAAAGAGCAGTGTATCAATTATTTCAGTGCCATAGTATTCACCATAAACTTTTTT
>JBDLIU010000201.1:0-8436 GCA_039714715.1 Bacteroidota bacterium | reverse complement strand
AAAGCTTCCATCAGTAGACGGAGGCTTTTTTTATTTTCACCCCAAAATATCTACGCAATAAATATAAGAAATTTATCAATTTAGTATGCGTGCATACTAAATTTCTTTGTGAGATTTTTATACTAGCTGTAGTGCGATCTTAACCATATCATCAAAACGATGCTGGCGCTCCTCAACCGAGGCCTGTTCACCTGTAATGAGGCTATCGCTCACAGTTAGGATTGATAGTGCTTCTACATTATGCCTGGCGGCCAAAGTGTAGATGGCAGAAGTTTCCATTTCAACTCCCAATACCCCATATTCAGCCCACTTTTTCCAATGATCGCCATTGGCATTATAAAAAGAATCGCTCGACAGGATGTTTCCAACACTAACATTTAAACCTGCAGACTGAGCATAATCAGTAGCCTTTTTTAGCAGGTTAAAACTAGCGGTAGGAGCATAGTCTTTATGATCGAAAATATGTTGATTAATAGAAGAATCAGTTGAAGCTGTCATGGCGAGAATCACATCACCTATATTCAAATCTGACTGATAAGCACCACAGGTGCCTACCCGAATTAACCTTTTGGCACCAAGCTCAATGAGCTCATGTACGTAGATAGAGGTAGTAGGCATTCCCATACCCGTTCCCTGCACGGAAACTCTGTTGCCATTGTACGTGCCGGTATAACCATACATGCCCCGTACTTCATTATAACAGGTTGCATCATCAAAGAATTTATCTGCAATTCCTTTAGCGCGCAATGGATCTCCGGGTAGGAGTACGGTTTCAGCGATATCAGAAGGTTGGGCATCAATGTGTTTTACCATAACATAAACGTTTCTATAAATAAACGACTGAATTGGTGATTAACCTAACGATTAATCCCGAAAAGTTTGCTTCCCCGATAAAACCGGAGTAAGCTCATACCGAGCTACTAAAATTTTACCTCTACACGATTTTTTGTGCCAGTTAGATAATTAAATATGCTGATTTTGCGTTTGAGGCACTGAATACTGATCACTGACAAACCGATTACTTGTTATGTCTTTTCTCAATTCTAGCTTCTAATATCTTACAATATATTTATTGTCCATGTTCAAGCTTTCTGACCCAAACTGTACAAAGGTTGACCAGATCTTTTGTTTCCATAAAAACCGGTTCTCCATTGTTAATCAGACTTTCAAGATCAAGATCTTTTGTGATAAGATTAAAGATATATAAAGGAGCGTTAACTAATTGGTTAATGCTGACAGCAGAGCTCCCAATTTTATAAGGGGTATTATCTTCTATCTTATTTTTCCAGTTATTATAAAGTTCAGCACAGACTTCTTTCAGGTCATTATCAGTTGCAGTCATCAATTGCTGAAACATTATAGCATATTGAGGGAAGCTAAGGTAAAATTTAACCTCAACCATAATAAGTTTTAAATACCAATCGAAAAATGGCTCATTTTGATAAGGACATGCTTTTGTAACCAAAGTATCAAGTTGCAGGTTGGCTTCTGTAATTAAAAACTGGTAGAGATCTCTTTTGTCATCGAAGTATTGATAGACACTTCCTTTAGCAATTCCCAGTTTCTTCACCAGGTTGGTTATGGAAGCCGACTCATAAGAATGTAGCCCGAATTCTTTGTAGGATTCGTTAATAAAGTGCTTTCTTTTTGATTCTGACAGGTTATTGAAAGTAGATTTTGGCATTTTACTAAGCTCTTATTTCACATCTTGATAACATCATTGTGCAATACTTAACACTACCTTAATATTAAGCTTTATAGAAGTTAACACCATAATTCAACTTTTGTAGTGTATAAAAATGAAAGTATAAATTTAGTTAAACTATGAAGAAATTTTCGATTATGTTATTAGCCATTTTGGGTATGGCTGTAACTTCATGTGATGAAGAATCTGATCCAATATTTGATCGACCTTCAATTACTGCACCAACTGGAACACAGGTTCAGGTTGGCAATTCTGTTGACATGTCTTTTACAATAGACGCTCCTGGAAAAATAGGCGAAGTATCTGTTTCAGCTAGTGCTGGATCAGCTACAGTAGATGGTAGCAGTCTTGTTGGCGAGACTTCAGCAACTGCAACTGTTTCTCTTACTGCTCCTGCATCTGCAGGTAATTTAACAGTAACATTAACTGTAAAAGATCAACAGTCAAGCGCAAAAACAGAATCTGCAACTGCAACAGTAGAAGTAACAACAACTCCTCCTCCTCCAGCTAACGAGGTTGTATCAGGAGCAATAACTTCTAATACTACATGGACCTCAGATAGGATCTGGGAACTTGCTAGTAAGGTAGTTGTAGAAGATGGTGCTACATTAACAATTGAGCCTGGCACCATTGTTAAAGGTAGAACTGGGGCTGGTTCATTAGCAACTGCATTAATAGTTGCACGTGGTGGTATGATTGATGCTCAGGGTACGGCTGCTGCTCCAATAATCTTCACTTCTATTGAAGATAATATTGAAGTAGGTGAACTTGCTGGCACAAATCTTACTGAAGAAGATAAGGACAAGTGGGGAGGTGTAATCATATTAGGTAAAGCACCTATCTCGGCAGAGAATGGAGATACAGAAACCCAGATTGAGGGTATCCCACCAGAAGACACATTTGGTCTTTATGGAGGTAGTGATGCTACTGATAACTCTGGTACCATGAAGTATGTCTCTATTCGTCATGGCGGTGCTGAAATAGGGGCAGGTAATGAAATTAATGGATTAACCCTGGGAGGAGTTGGCAATGGAACTACATTGGATCATATTGAAATTTTTGCCACACTTGATGATGGTATTGAATTCTTCGGAGGAACTGTAAATGTAACCAACCTAATTATCAGCTACCAGGGTGATGATGGTGTTGATATTGACCAGAATTATTCAGGTACTGTAGATAATTTCATGGTATTGCATGGCGGTTCGGATACGGACGAAGGTCTTGAAATAGATGGACCCGAGGGTTCTACCTATACAGATGGTAAATTTACCCTTACTAACGGAACAGTAATGACACTCGGAGGAGCAGATGAAGGAACTCCTGCAGATCTCAAATCAAAAGCACAGGGTACAATTGATAATGTGATTTTCTCTGCCTATTCAAGTGGAAATTTAAAGATTAGGGCCTCATATCAGAACGATTGTGCTGATGCAAAAACTGATGCTTACACTCACCTGATTGCTGGAGATTTGGCATTAATTACAAGCAAATTTGATGGTGTTTCAGTTTATACTAAGTCAGTTGCTGCAGATGGGACAACCAGTTGTTCAGTAAAGGCTGCAGACCAAACTGCTGCTGAAGGAGCCGCTGTTTCTTCAGATAGTGCTACAGGCGCATCAAGCTCAGAATTTGATAACTGGACTTTGGCATCTATTAAAGGTTTGTACTAATTAAAATGGCATAACAACCGTAATTAGTTTTCATATAATATTTAGTAAAGGGGAGTTGATTATTCAGCTCTCCTTTTTTGTAAGACGCAGATTATCAGTAGGATAGCCCAAAGGTTAACATCTTGATAATATATTTATAATAATTATATAACCATTGAATCATATCTGCCAGTATAATACCCTCATAGTTTTGCAAAAAATAAAAATGCTTAATGAGAACTTTACTAGTAATAATAATCCTTTCTATTTCTGGTTTAACAAATGCTGATGCACAGGATGCTTTCCTTCGTGGTAGAGTAATTGACAATGAGACAGCTGAGGGATTAATTGGCACAAATATATATGTAGAAGGTACTACTAATGGTTCTGTAGCAGACTGGAATGGAGATTATTCGCTTAAGCTTGAACCAGGCACCTACACAATTGTTTTCTCATCTATATCTTATGCCACAGTAACCGTAAGTGAGGTAAAAATTGTTGCAGGTGAAGTCACATCATTGGATATGGTAATGAAATCTGATACAGAACAATTGGAAGCAGTAGTGGTAACTGCTCAGCTGGTTAAGGAATCAGAAGCAGGGATGCTGGCTGCACAAAAAAGAGCAGTTAATGTGGCCGATGGCATTTCTAATCAAACATTTAAAAAAGTTGGAGACTCTGATTTAGCTGGAGCTATAAAAAGAGTTACAGGTGTTGCAGTTGAGGGAGGTAAATA
The DNA here is from genome assembly GCA_039714715.1 of Bacteroidota bacterium. Taxonomy (GTDB): domain Bacteria; phylum Bacteroidota; class Bacteroidia; order Cytophagales; family Cyclobacteriaceae; genus S012-113. The sequence continues at coordinate 4,343 of JBDLIU010000201.1, read as the reverse complement.
TGTTTATGTTCGTGGATTAGGTGACCGCTATACTAAAACAACTCTGAATGGCATGGATATCCCTGGCCTGGATCCTGATAAAAACTCTGTTCAGATAGATATTTTCCCAACGGCAGTTTTGGATAATGTGATGGTGTATAAAACTTTCTCGCCAAATCTTTATGGAGATTTTACAGGAGGTGTAGTAGATATCGAGACTAAAGATTTCCCGGAAAGAAATTCTACTGCCTTTTCTGTTGGATTATCAATGACTCCTGGAGTACAGTTTAATAATGAATACATTCTGTATTCCGGAGGCAAATTGGATTGGTTGGGTTTTGATGATGGAATTCGTGCTTTGCCATTTGATAAAAACACTGTTATTCCCGTTGAATCAAGAATTGATCCGGAGCTGGAAACCTTAACAAGAAGTTTCAGCCCTCAAATGGGTGTTCAAAAGAAAACAGCTTTACCAAGTGGTAGCTTCACCTTTAATACAGGTAATCAATTCGATAGCGAAAAGGCAACTTATGGCTATAATTTTGTATTGAATTACCAAAACACGTATGATTTCTACAGTGATTTTCAATCCAATAATTTATTGAAAGACTCTGACCCTGCAGAATATGAATTATTCAGGGATGAAAATCGTGGCGGTGTTTTAGGTAAGCACACGGTAAATTGGAGCGCCTTAGCATCTGGTGCAGTAAAATTTGGAAAGCATAATCTCTCATTAAGTTTACTAAGAAGCCAAAGTGGAGAGTCAATGGCAAATCAGAGGATTAGCAGGAATTTTAACCAGACAGGAGCAACACTGCTTGAAGATATTATTACTTATACACAAAGATCTGTAACTAATGGGATCATTATTGGCAAACATAATCTTAGCCCAATGCAGGTTGAATGGAGAGGTGCAGTGAATGTATCCAGGGTGTATGATCCGGATTTCAGAATTACATCTGTATCTGTAACGGATGGCGATACATCACTTAATGTGGGCGATGGAGCTCGTATTAACAGGTTTTATCGCGATCTGAATGAATTTAACAGTAGTTTCAAGGCAGACTTTACATTGCCATATGGCAATAACTCTAAATTGAAGTTTGGAGGGATAGCTACTTATAAGCAGCGCGATTTTGAGATTCTTAACTATTTGTTCAGAGTACGCGGAGGCGGGGCGTCAACAGATCCGGATTGGTATTTTCAGGGTGAAAATATCTGGACACCGGCTGAACGAGAGGGAACCTATGTGTTTGGCAATTATGAACCAACCAATACATTCGATGCAAGTCAGCACATTATTAGTAGTTATGCCATGACAGAGTTGCATATTTCACCTCAGTTTAAAACAATCTTTGGATTACGAGCAGAACAATCAAGCATGTATTATACCGGTCAGAATAATGCAGGTACAATTAAATACAATAAGGAAAAGACGCTTGATAATCTCAATATATTGCCTTCATTGAACTTAGTCTATGCTCTTGGAGAAAACTCTAATCTTAGGGGCTCATACAACCGTACTCTGGCCAGGCCTTCATTCAAGGAGAAATCAATTGCACAGATTTACGACCCAATTACAGAAAGAACATTCATTGGTAATCTTGACTTATTGCAAACTAATATTGATAACATTGATTTGAGATGGGAATTGTTTATGAAACCAGGAGAGGTGATATCTGTCTCAGCTTTTTACAAAAACTTTAAGAACCATATAGAAATTGTATCTTTCCATGTAGATCCTGATGCTATTAAACCGAGAAATGCAACAGACAGCTGGGTGTATGGAGCAGAATTTGAGTTAAGGAAAAGCATGGAATTTGTATCACCGGCCTTAAAGGACTTATCAATAGGAACAAACTTCTCATGGGTAAGATCTTTTGTTGATATGAATACATTATTTATCGATAATGAAGGTACTACAACAGAGAAAGAATGGAGAGAGCAGTTTGCCCGTGAAGGAGAAGAGATTAAAGATACACGCCCGATGGCAGGACAGGCTCCTTATATTGTGAATGCTTATATCAACTATGCGATTCCGGAGTTTGATTTAAATATTAATGCGGCTTATAATGTTCAGGGTGAAACATTGGCAGTAGTTGGATCAGGGTTAGTTCCGGATGTTTATAATGTTCCTTATCATAGCTTAAGCTTTAATGCCTATAAAGGATTCGGGGAAGACCATAGATCAAGAATTACCATAGGCGTAGATAATATCCTGGGAGATGTTAAAGAGTTGACCTATAAGTCATACCAGGCGTCTGATCAGATATATTCTTTATACAATCCACGGACGCAATTCTCTGTTAAGTACAGTTATTCGTTCTAGACATTTCAATCACTTAGCATGATAAAGGGAGCCTTTGAGTTCCCTTTTTTGTTTTCATTACATACCCAATTTAACTTTTTGATAATATGTAAACTACAGATAATCAAGCGTTAACAATGCTGCTTTGGTAAAATGTTACGATAATATTACCTTTATGTTAAGAAATTAACGCAAGGTAATATGTATAGGGGTGGGGTTTTAATGTGTAGCTTACTTATTGTTTTGGCCATATCTATAGCTAAAGCAGATGATAGAGGAGCGCCCAACGTAAATGTTAATGATGTTGAGCTAATCCTGGCCAACCAACCTGTAAGTGTAAATACTTTGGCTCTTGAAAAACTAAATCATAGCTTATCAGTTCTAAATAAAAAGCATGGTCTGTATAAAAGTGAAAAGGACTTCGTTGAGTACATGTACTATTTCACCCATCGTAAGATTCTGAAGAAGTATGACCAGTATGCTTCATTGTCTGAAACACTTACTACTGGTAGTTATGATTGCCTTACTGCAACTGCTGTTTATTCAATTTTTTTCAAGGAGTTAGGTATTTCACATGCTATTGTAGAAACCAACTATCATATCTATATATTAGTTTATCCGGATTCGTCATCTGAAATTTTAATTGAAACTACCAATTCTGCTTTCGGATTTATTGATAATCCAGCTGAAATTGAGATGTTAAAAGAAAACTACAGGAGAGCTAATAATGAACTTAAAGAAGGCCAGGTTGACATGGATATTAATATTGAACACAGGCTGGAGGGGAAACAACTAATTGGACTGCTTTATTATAACCAAAGTGTTAAGGAATTAAATTTGGGTAATTGGCAAAAAGCAGAGGAATTAGCTAGCCAGGCACTGACCTACTACCCAATTATGCGCATTGAAAAGCTACTCAAGTATATCGATGCCTCTTTTGAGTCAGCATCGATGTAACAATAATTCGATAAACTGGTCGTAGCGTCTCGCTACCACTAGAGTAGTTAATTGTTTAATTAATCTTCTTCATACTCTCCTTATGAGCCTCAATAACCTTTTTAATCTTTTCCAGATCTTCGTAGGCTTGCTCAGAGGAAGCTTTGTTATCAATAATTTGTTGCTCAAGCACTTTTATCTTTAAGATGGTCTCTTCAAGTCTGGTCTCGAGTTCCAGTTTTAAATCTTTAGCCGACTGCAGATCAGAAGTAAAGTTTTCTCCCTCATAGATAAGCTTCTGATGTTTCTTGCTGGCCGCCTTTGCTGCAGCTTCAGATTGGTCTATACGCTTCTGAACCTCACTTACATAATAACCCCTGGTAGCTTTTTTTAAAATGCGCTTAAGATCTTCATTCAAGGTTTTCAGATCATCATCAGTATAGTCAACCCCAAATGGAGCCATCCATATTTTACTCAGGCTATCTTTTGAATAGGTAACACGGGTAACATAGGTAAGCGTATCTACCCCCATGTCTTTGACACTAAATTGGGTCACCTGGTAGAAATTTCTTTTTCTTCTTAGTTTGCCATTATCTTTAAGGTAATCATTCCAATAGCGTTCCACCTTATCAACATCTCCATACACTAGAGATGAGACACCCTCGTATTTCTTATTGTTTACACGTTCTGATTCTTCCCGAATAGAATAGTCTTGTGCCATCAGTCCACCGGAGAAGAATGTAGCTATTAGAAAAATTAATATGTGTTTAGTCATGGTTTTATTCTTTGTAAATCAATATCAAAATAAGTAAATTCATTGCAGATAGCTAACCGTATGCGATAATAATGCCAAATTAATTAGTACGGATACACTTTATGAACAGACTCTATGTAGGTTTGTGAAATGAATATTACGTCACTTGTAACCGGTGGAGCTGGTTTTATTGGTTCACATGTTGTCACCCACTTACTCACAATGGGGCATAGGGTTATTGTATTGGATGACCTTTCCGGTGGCTTTGAAGAAAACGTAGATGCTCGGGCAAAATTGGTAAAGGGATCAATAAATGATGTTCCGTTAATTAACCAACTGTTTGAAAAACATAATTTCACTTATATA
>JBDLIU010000200.1:0-8438 GCA_039714715.1 Bacteroidota bacterium | reverse complement strand
TATCAGGATCAGCATCAAGACTATCAATAGTCACAAAAATTGGATAGGTAGCCTGGTCATCCCAGTCTTGAGTTTTCACATCCATAGATAATTCATACCTATATCCAACTGTAGCAGTAATCGCGTGCATAGCTAGCATTGCGTATCCAGCGTCACCAAGCTCAAGTGCACCACCACCATCCACACCACCGGTTGGGTTATGTGTTTCAGTTGTATAAACATTTGCACCGTCACCAAGATGACTCCAGTTGGCAATATCATCAGCGGTTTCGAAATCTTCAGCATATATTTCCCACGATACAGGTGCTGCTTCTACATTAAGTGTAATCACATTAGAATATACGGTTGCTCCCAATCCATCTGTTGCAGCTCTTCTTGCATAGGCATTGGCCTGTAATGTTAATCCTAAGCTTTCTAATACCGGCCCCAGTGCATAATAGAATCCATAATAGTTTCTATTTACATCACCTACATCTTCCGGATTCTCTCCGATTGGGAAAAAAGTAACGTTATCTACAGAATACTCCCACTGGTAGGTAATGTTATTATCACCACCTCCCGCATCAAGCTTAGAATTAAACTGAGCAGGAATTTCGCTATAGGCAACACTTGTTTGTCCGCCATTATCAATAATACCTTCGTCTAAATCACCCTGAATAAAAGCTGCTAAGGGATCGTAGTTTGGTTTTGATAACTCTAAATAACTCCATTGTTGCCCTTCTGAATTCACATCAAGTGCGATTGTATTAACGTCTGCTCCCAAATCATCACTGGTAGCATTAAGAGCTCTCTCACCATTTTGCCAGGTACTCTTTACATGTATTACATACTGTTTGTCATCACCTTCACGGGTAACATACCATTTTTTCTCATCATTTGGAGTTCCTCCTCCATCCCATATTTTACACTCAGGATCCCACCCATCAAATACAAAAGTAGAACCATATAGGTTCATCGCTTGTATTGCAAAATAATTTGTTTCATCTGTAGGCAGAATCATCATTTGCTGACCTTCATTACCAAATCTGTGAGCCCATAAATGTACTACATCAAAGTTAGATGGATTCTTATCGGCATCATAAACATCCAAAGCCTGAACTCCGTCACCTTCATGGACAGTAACGGCTGATTTTGGAGCTAACTTAACCCAATCTACTGCAGCTACTACCGGAAATTCTATAATATTTGAATCAAATGATCCAATGTCGTCAGTTGCAATTCTTTTAAAGAATATTGAAGAACCAACCGCGGCCCCCAATGCATCTAACTTATAAGTAAATACATAGGAATCATCCACACCATCACCATCATCTGGTAGTGCTGTGTAAGTTGTTCCATCATTTGAATACTCCCATGTATAATTAATAGTACCTGTAGGGTTACATGGTACTACTGATGGCCTTAACTCGGTAGGTGTAACATTAATTGCCCAATCAATTCCATCTCCTCTGCTACTAATAATTCCTCCATCAAAAGTACAGGCTATTACTTCAGCAAGACCATCAAATGGGTCAAATCCAACAGGGTTTTGCTTAAAGTAAGTCCAGTGTTGTTTTGCATCTGCCGCGTAATAATCAAGCAATTCAATATCAGTACCATTTCCTGCTCCTGCAGCAAATACCTGATTAGTTACTTTATTAAAGATCACATAGTGTCCGTTTTCCAGTTTTGCGTACCATTTCTGTGACTCAGTAGCCGTACCCGTAAATGGTGCAGCTTCGACAGGCTGATTCCTTGGTGCGCCATCTTCATTAATATCTATAGTAAAATTTTGTGTAGTACCTGTCCACATAGCCGATACCGATATTGTAAAATATTTTTTCGCTCCATCAGCTTCACTTAAATCAGTAATAATTACTTCACGTTCAGTATTCTCCCCATCCCAAACATGAATATCATCATCGGCTGTAGCCCATGTTCCATCACCGCCAGCCCATGGTCCGAAAACCGTACTTGAACCGGCCGAAGGTCCGGATTGCAGATAAACCCAGTCCTGCGCAAAAGCACTTGCAGCAGTAAGAAAAACTGCTGCTAAAAGAGTATAAGATTTTGTTTTCATAATTGTAATCCTTTTAATAACAAACTTTTTTTTAGACAAAGCAAACTTAAATTCAACACAATTATACAATAAATATTATTCTGTTCTGTCCTGTTCTTATTTTATAATAAAACTAAAAGTTTTTTCTATGGATACATAAAGCCCTGCAAACGTGGCGATTATTGTAAAAGCCAGAGTGGTTGAGATTACAATTTCTAAATCTTTGTTTAATTCAATCCTTTTACCCTCAACTCAATATCACCCAACTCTGGCAAACTACTTTGTGGTTTATTAAGATAAAAGTATGCTGTAGCCGACACATCATCGCTACGGTAAAAATTGGTCCATCCATCTTTTACTCTTTCATCTTTCACATCACTTAGCTTTAGGTTTGGGTTTTCTCTTAATGCTACAAAAACGTTCTCTCCTTCCAGATCTTTTTGAACTGAAACAGGAATAAGGTCAACTCCTTTGTCAATAAATGCTTGAACCCTGTCTTTCGGAAATCCCCCCAATATTTGAATTGTAGCCTTGAAATCGGTATAGAAATAGACTGGATCTTTTATGTGATAACGATAAAATGACCATTTGCCTGTTGCTGTTTCACCAATCAAACAACCTTGGTAACGGTGGTTGAATGTACCCTGTCCCCAGGCTGTACCAATATAATCTTCGGTTCCGGAGCCTACCAAAGTCGGGAATTCTCCGTCACCATCGAGGTAGAATTTCACTTCTCCTTCCCCCCACCAACTGTCTTCATAATCCGGATTGGTGATTAAACCAATATGAGTCCCAATAAATCTTCCTGTACCTTCCACCTTTGGTAAAATTTCAAAATCCTTCCCCGGTTCTGTTCTTTCTATCCTACTCCAATATGCATGAAGGTAAAGTAGTTTATCGATGGGGTTCGGTGATATAGTATAGTCTATATCATAAAAAATCATTCGCTGATCCTTAGAAGTTTCATTGGTCACAACAATTTTTGCAGACTTATTAAATGGCATTGGTATTGAAGCGTTAAAAGACCTTGCTTCAGGGTCGGAGAAGAACTCCGTTTCGTTTTTTACCTGTTTCCCCAGATCATTTCCGAAAAAATCGCCAAAAGGAACTGAAACTGCTGGTTTTGTTGCACCATCCCAATACATATCTAGGCGCATTCCCCTCATCATCTCAGGGCTTCGATCCATCATTGTAAACCACATTCTCCTGATAACACCAGAACCTTGAACATCAAACATCACCTTCGACTCCCCTGCATTGATGCGGTCGAAAGCATGACCTTTCCCTCCTTTGTTTTCTTTGCCACCATTGCCTTTCTCGCCATATTGGTTTTCGAAACTCACCCATCTGGTCTGGGAGCCATCCGGGTATGAGAATAGTTGGTTTTTTATTTCATTGTTCCCTGTTTCATCTCCTGTATTACATGCCTGGAAAAGCGAAAACGCAAAAATGGCCAATAGTAATTTTAATCGTTTCATGGTTGTCTTTCTTCGTATAACAATTCTCATGGGAAGTATGCAATTAATATTTAATAATCTTTTTTGTTTCAACAATCCCATTAACATTTATCTTCAATAGATATACTCCTTTTTTAAGGTTTGAGATATTAATAAGGTTTTGATTAAACCTCTCAAGTTCTAATACAACTTTTCCATTTAAATCCAGCATTCGAATTCCTTTTATCTCTTCACGGTTAGACCTGATATTAATAACATTGTTGGCTGGATTTGGATAAACTGCAATGCCACTTTCATACAGATCATTTACTGCCAATGGAGGCTCTTCAGGTGCCTGATCCGGCTCCTGTGAATAAATCCAGTAATGAAACTCTGACCAGCTCAAGCCATCACCTTTGGTTACAAACTTTAACGTTATTTCGGCCATACCAACGGTATAATCCGCAGGAACAATAAAGAACTCCTCTCTCCATCGCTTGCTCTCATTTTTCCAGTTTGTGTACCACGTCCCTATTTTAACATCATCAACATACACATCTGCTTCCTGATCTGCAAGGCCATAATCGAACATTCTTTTAATTTTAACTTGTTTCCCCGGTTCAACAGCAATCTTAAACTCTGATGAGCCATCAATATAATTACCGGATTCGGTTACGGCAATATCATCATCATCTCCTTCAAAATAAAATGATTTATTTGCTTCTTCTTGTTTTGTGCCAGTAACCGTGTAAGCATGTGCTGCTTCTGACGTAGCATCGCCAATATTTATTTCATCGGTCAATGTCATGTTGCTATGTTCATTATGATAATAAAATGCCAGTGTGTGATAGTCGGCAAATTCATCATTTTGAGGCCCATGTTCCATTCCAAACTTAGCCCCGTTGCTAAATTGGATTGGATCAGTTATATGAAAACGGTAAACCGTTCTGTCATTACCTTTAAAGGCATTAAACCCGTGCTGAGCAAGGCTAAATGGCCCATGCCCAAAATACCATGCCCCGTTGAAGTAGTCTTCCAAACCTGTTCCCTGAATAGAAGGAGTACGACTTCCATCGATATGGAACCTTTCATCACCTTCCAACCAAAATGAATTGGGGGCATCTCTTACCTCAAATACAACTCCTATGTATTTACCCGAACCTGTTTCATTTAAAATCAGATGATCCTCTTCTGCAATCGGTGGGTTAGCATTATTATATTGTGTTTTCAAATATCCACAGTTAGCAAAATCTTCGTTAAAATCGTTATAGTTCACACTTACATTTACACCACTCAACGCCTGATCATAGTTGTTTACAAGTTTAATCTCATAAGAGCTTTCGAATGGCATTGGTAAATAGCAGTACATTGTTTTTTCTCCTTCAATAACACCTACTGGTAGTGATTGGAAAGCAACTTTTTCAAATGTTCCTGTTCCGAAAAATAAGCCAAGTGGTGCCTCGATAGCCGGTGTGGCTTCTCCATTGTAGAATATCTGAATATTTACTTTTTCCAGTATCTCAACAGAACCGTCTTCAACCGGAGGTGGTGTTTGACCCGGATATTCATAAGAAACAGTACCTGACCAACCACCTGTAGCACTATAGCTGTGAGCTGCTTCACTTGGGTTATTAACTCCAACATCAAGTTCATCGGTAAGTTCTCCATCGCTATACATCCAATATCTAAACTCATTCCAGTCAGGTTCTCCTCCCGCAAATACAATCTTGACAGTTATGAGCGATTTGTCCACTACAAAACTGGCCGGAATAATGAATTCAGAATCTTTCCACGAATCACCAACATCAGCTCTTCCCTCATCAAACCATTCTCCAACTAAAACATCATCAACATAAACATCAGCCTTTTGATTTGCAATACCGTAGTTTAATCTTCTTACCAATATATATTCGGCTGCATTTGGTGTAACACTTAAAGTAAATTGACTATTGCCTGTGTGTGCTCTTCCATCATCTGTAATCGAGAATCCATATCCATAAGTAAATGTTCTTTCGCCTGCCCATCCACCAGAAGAGCTGTAGTTATGGGCTAGTTCACTGGCAAAAGCATTGTCAAAGTCATTTATATCCAACTCGTCTGTTTGTTCTCCATCACAGATTGTCCAGTAATGAAACTCATTCCAATCAAATTCAGCATCTACATATTTTACTTTGACGGTAATTCTGGTTTTTGTACCAACTAAGGCTTTAGGGATTTCAAAATCCAAATCACGCCAGCGATCAATAACATCATAACCTTCTGATTTCATCGTTCCGGCTTTTACACCGTCTATGTATATCTCAGCAACCTGTCGGTTACCACTACCATAATCGAATCTTCTTCTCAAAATAATTTTCGTTGCATTTGGGTTAACATTCATATCAAACTGACTGAAGTCTGTATGAGCTCTACCTGTATCATATATTTTCCCCACAAAATCCAGGTCTGAAATCTCAACAAACAAACCAGTAATATTTTTATTGCTTTCCGAAATGCTGATAGCTGTTTTAGTTTCTCCAATGCCTAAGTCAACAGTGTTGCTTTGTGTTAAATATGTTTGGTTTGAACGAGGGTCTGAACCTCTGTTTGCCAGGATGTTATTTTCTTCTGTTAAACCGTTATAATCAGTCCATGTTGTAATATCAGCATCTTCGGGATATAGTTCGTACTGAACGTTATTGAAGTAGTTTGTTGCATCAGGCGCATAATCATCGGCATTCGTTGTGATAATTATTTCTTTCTCAAAAGGGAAAGGGATATATGATATTGATCCCATGCTTGATTCCCAGTAACCTGCAATAAGATTAGGGTAATAATCAGCAGATCTATTACTTATATCAAAGAAGTCAACAACTCGTTCATCTATGCGTGGAGTTGTTTCTCCATCGAAATAAAACTTTATTCTTTGTGCCCAATCGGTAGCATCCCTACCATCGAAACCTGTAAGCCATATACGGTTCACAATACCTTTCCCTTTGGCATGTAGCATTATATTCTCGCCATTGTAGTGACCGTAAAAATTATTTTGTGCCGGTTGTCCGTTCTCGGCTTTAAAACCGTCCTTATTTCCACCTTCAGGGTCGTGACTACTGTTTTGCAGATTAACAATATCGGCTCTTAATAAAGGAAGCTTGTCAATATCTGTTAATTCATTAAGACCTGTTTCCTGGGCATATAAATGCCCTGAGAGTAATACAAGTAAATATAGAAGTCTTCTCATGAGTTTATTATTTCTATTTTGTGGTACTTTAACATAGCATTAAAAGTTCATTCACTATGAGATTAGTATTTAATAATCTTTTTTGTTTCAACAATCCCATTAACATTTATCTTCAATAGATATACTCCTTTTTTAAGGTTTGAGATATTAATAAGGTTTTGATTAAACCTCTCAAGTTCTAATACAACTTTTCCATTTAAATCCAGCATTCGAATTCCTTTTATCTCTTCACGGTTAGCCCTGATATTAATAACATTGTTGGCTGGATTTGGATAAACGGCAATGACACTTTCATACAGATCATTTACTGCCAATGGAGGCTCTTCAGGTGCCTGATCCGGTTCCTGTGAATAAATCCAGTAATGAAACTCTGACCAGGTATAGCCAGCATTTTTGGTCGCGAATTTTAAAGTAATTCCCGTTATCATCACCTCCAGAGAAACTCATATTATGGTCATTAATTATACCGGGTTTAAAAAAGACGTCCTGCCAGTCGGTTTTCATTCCTGCCCATTTTGTGCCATCAAAATGTCCCTGTGTAACTTTACCGACATTAATTCTCGACATATCGTTAAGGTAGATATACTCATCGCGGTTAGTCAAATCGTAACGCGGCATCCACTGAACACTCATATTTCCACTATATTCAGCCTTTACCTCTCCCGATTTTCCTTTTTTGGTAGTTATAATAATAACCCCATTTGCTGCTCTCGAACCGTATATGGAAGCAGCAGCAGCATCTTTTAATATCTGAATAGACGCTACATCGTTTACGTTAAAATTCTTTCCTCCACTTGTTGGCAGTCCATCGATAATATAAAGCGGATTATTATTACCGATATTCCCTATTCCTCTTATCTGTATTTGGGCTTCTCCATCGGGGCGTCCTGTTGCCCTAACGGTTACCCCCGAAGCCGATCCTTGTATTGCATCTGCTATATTTGTAGTTGCAATATTTTCAATGTCTTCTGTTTCAACTACTGAGATAGCACTTGTAAGGTCTGCTTTCTTTTGTGTACCATAACCAATAACCACAATACCCTCTAGTGCGATTATATCTGGTATAAGATTAATGTTAAGTGTAGTCGCTTGCTCAACAGTTATCTCTTCAGTCTTATAGCCAATAAATGAAATTCTGAGTATCGACCCAACCTCTACTTCTAAAGTGAACTTTCCATCAATATCAGTAACTGTACCCTGAGTTGTGCCTTTTACCAGGACGCTCACCCCGGGTAATGGCATATCATTCTCATCAAAGATTGTTCCTGAAACTTTTATACTGGCTGGTTCTTGCTGCTCATAAAAGTAGGATGCTGAGATTCTGGCTAAAGAATTAGAATGGGTATAAATGATTATCCCCAAACTTAAAATCACTTTAGACAATAAATTAATAAACTTCATTTGTCTGAAATTATTTAGTCCGTATTATTACTTGTTCTGTTCCGTTCCGTTCTGTTGCAAAATAATTACCTTTTGTACATAAAGAAAAACTTTTAAGTATAAATCTTGTAAAACCTTTAATATTAGATATCTAAATTAAGTTATTTTCAGGATTAAAAGACATAAAAAAGCCCTTCCGGATTGACTCCGGAAGGGCTATTGACAATACATTACCTAAGTACCCTTAGGTGTTTGTATCTATTGTGCCTTAAATGCAATTATGTGATTATCAATTCCATTTAATCTTCCTCCTGACACAGTCATTGTAATGATAAAAGAAGTCTTGTTAGCCGCTAAATCTGAA
>JBDLIU010000199.1:0-8448 GCA_039714715.1 Bacteroidota bacterium | reverse complement strand
ATATGAGAATTTCTATAAACTCTTAGTGTAATCAAATCGTACTCCAAATGTTTCCAGGTATTTTATAATCGGTTCGCCATTCTTTCTAAAACTGACCATCACCTTACCGTACCATTGTTCATCAAAGATAACCTGGTAAGTATCGTAATGCCAGTGGGTCATTGTTCCTTTAACAGTATTGTTAAGATTAAAGCGTAATCGGCCATCTTTTTTACTTACTTCTATCAATCCATAATGGTGATGGTTGTATTTCCCGATTATAGCTTCATTAGGCACAGTGGGTTTTGTATCAGGTAACCTTACTGGTTCATGATTATGTTCGTCATGACTATCACTCCGTCTGGTATAGAGTGCTTTTAGCTCTTTGTTCCAGTCTCTGCTAAGTTCTTTAGTGGTAAAAAGATCGAATGCAGCATATAATATCACATGACGTATTTCATTATGATCCAAATTACCCATTACATATACGCCAACATTATACTCACGGATCAATCCGGCTATAGCTACCATACCCGGCAGACTGCCGGTATGAACCTGCACCATATTGCCGTTATAATCGTGCTGAAACCAACCTAAACCATAAGTGGTCCATTTGGGTTTGACGATCTCCTGGGTGGCATAGAACTCATAAGAGGGCACGATTTGCTGCGGTTTAAATAACTCGTTGAAAGTAGATAGTTTAATAAGTGTATCACCCTTAACAACACCATTATTTGTTAAAAACTGCATCCATTTAGCCATATCAGAAATACTCGACCACATAGCTCCTGCAGGGGCAATGGCATCGGCACTTATGTGGTCAATTTGTACTATTTCGTTTTCATAATACAGGTGGGCGCTGGCAAGATTTGATTTGTCCTTCACATTTTGATACAAGGCATAGGTTTCTGTCATGTCGAGGGGAATAAAAATTCGCTCCTTCATAAACTCCTGCCATGTTTTACCTGAAACATTTTCAATTACAACACCGGCAGCCAGGTACATCAGGTTTTGGTAGATAAAACTTGACCGCAAAGAATAGGAGGGTTGTACTTCTCTGATTTTATGTAAGGCGCTGTCGCCACTGATGGTCATCCAGCCCCACATATAATCGGTATTACCTATGCCACAGCGATGGGTAAGTAAATCACGTATTGTCAGTTCCCTGGTAACATAGGGATCACATAATTGAAATCCAGGGATATGTTTGATCACTTTATCATCCCAGAATAACTTTCTTTCATCCACCAATATACCTAATGCAGCTGCTGTAAATGCTTTTGTGGTGGAAGCACAGGCAAATAAGGTGTGATTATCTATTGGCTTATTGCTATCGATTGATTGAACACCATAACTTCCGGTAAAAACAACTTTACCATTTTTAACTACCGCTACAGCCAATCCGGGGGAATTCCAGTCTTTAATGGATGTTCTTATATACTCATCCAGAACGGATGCTTCTTTTTGACATCGCTGCGCTTCACTACTAAAAGTAGTAAAAAATAGAGATAGCAACAGGAAAGTAGCTCCAGCTTTCACCTTTTAATACAGTTTAGCCACTCTTAAGTTACGAATTATTTGATGATTTCAATAATGTAATTCAAGAAGATATTTTTGATCTCCCCTGGTGTAACATTCAGCATAAGTCTTATTCTCTTTTTCTACCAGGAATATCTGCGTTATTTTGTGCCCTATAGATTTTTCAAGTTCATTATTAAGCACATCACCCGTGAGGGAATGGATAAGCAAATAATTTGTAAGTCCTTCCCCCTGGTCTTCAACAGGCATGGTCAGCACAGTAAGCCAGGATTTGTCAGAAGAAGCTTCTCCAAACCAAACTACTTTATTTAAATTTCTGTATAAAATTCTACTATTCCCGTCTGCACATCTAGCCATAAGCGTGTTTTCTGCCTTGTTAATTACAAAGTCTTTCACTTTACTGCTATACTTTTTGTCTCCAATATAATGAACATATTTATCTGACAGATAGACTTCTGATATACACAGGTCTTGATATTTTGAACCCGAATATTTATCAACAACTTCGAATTTGATAACTGGTGTCATTTCCGAAACCGGGATGCCTTTTTCCTGTTTGAACTTTTTCAGCGCTTTCTTATAAGTGGCATCACCTATTTCAGGCAATTTTTGATGAAAAGTATACAGAGAATCTTTTACATCCATAGTTTGAATATTCTCCGTAGGATATAAATAATAAACTGCTGCAATTTCAGACACATGGGCCTCCGGATGAATACCAATATAGTATGATAATTTAATGGTTTTCGGACGGTCATTCATTGTGTAAAGCGATTCGCTTTTTCCATAACCTCCAAAAATATTAAGTGATTTATCTGTCTTGTTTACTCTTAGAAAGATAGGGGAATCTCCAACTATCCAGCAAGTCTTGAGACTGGCATCGAATAAATTTGAAGGTGGGTATTTATAAGATTCAACCTTTTCCACAATAAATCGATACCCTGGAATTGTATCAATTATTTCAATGGATTGCCATTCATGATTTTGTGCCAACAAGGGTATATAAAATGATAGTAGAAGAAGTGCTGTGAAAGTTAATTTCATATCCTGTTGATTTCTTAAGCAATTTACTTATCCCAAAGTTGATATTCAATGACTTAGGACAGTTGTTAAAAATAAACTATAGTTTTGTTTACTAATAATGATAAAATCATGCCTTTATTTATTCTGATTACATATTTGTCCGGTTTAATTGGATTACCAAATATTGAAGACCATGCTGTGTATGTCTCGGTAATCGAGATTGATAAGGCAGATAACAGTGATAAAGCCAGTTTGCGATTCAAGCTATTTGCTGATGACCTGGAAGATGCAATCCATAACCAATCCGGAATAAGAACAGATTTGCTGAAAGGTGATTGCCGGGATGCAAGAGAACTTATAGAGAAATACCTTGAGGCGCATTTCATGCTCATGATCAACAATAAGGCTGTTGAACAAGAGTACATTAGCTGTGAGCTGAATGATATATCTATTTGGATAGAGTTTGAATTAGAAACACCTGAAAAATGGAATTCTGTTGAAGTTAAAGCTGACTACCTTCTGGAGTTATTCCCAACGCAAAACAATGTGGTAAGTATTACTTATCAAAAGCAGAAAAGGATGTTTCGGTTGATGAATAACAAAACATCAGAAACCATTCACTTCGATTAGTAGCGAACTATCTTTTATTAAAAAGTACTATTAACGTCTCAGTATTCACTTTTACTGCTGTTGAAATGCTGGTTTCCACAACCGGGAAGTAATAAGGTGAATGTAGTCCCGGTACATTGCCGGATTCCAATCGCTCTTTGGGTGCTGTACCCAGCCAGTAGAGCACAGTAGGTACTTTTTCCGGTGTTTGTCCGAATCTGGAAAAGTCTTCACCTACCATCAAAGGTTCTGCATTTTCAACATTTTCTTCACCAATTGACTTGGAGGCAACATCCGTCATTATGTCAATTAAATCGCTGTCGTTGTAATTGGCAGGCGTAAAGGTTTCGGGGAACTTAACCTCGGGCATAAGATCTTCCGGTAAGCCTGCAGATATGGCCACACCTCTTGCTATTTCTTCAATTCGCCTGTGTACCATTTCTCTTACATCATCCTTGTAGGTTCGCAATGTGAGTTTAAGTATCACATTATCTGGTATAATATTGTGCTTTACACCACCTTGTATCGAGCCCACAGTAACCACAGCCGATTCTGTTGGCTTAAGATTGCGACTTACAATCGTCTGCAACTCCATCACCATCAAACTGGCAATCACCACAGGATCTACCGACATATGTGGTGAAGCGCCATGAGCACCGACCCCTTTCACGATAATATCCACACTTTCGGTATTGGCCATTGTAAAGCCTTTACCTAAACCAACCTTGCCAGTTTCAATGGTGGGACTGCAGTGCATACCCAATCCGTAGTCTGGCACGCCAAACTTGGTGTATAATCCTGCATCCAGCATCATTTTTGATCCTTTTCCAATCTCTTCTGCTGGCTGTCCAATGAGCATAAGAGTTCCTTTCCATTGGTCTTTTAGCTTTACCATGGCACGTGCAGTACCCAACCATGAAGTCATGTGCATATCATGACCACAGGAATGCATGGTGCCTACTTCCTGACCATTATATATTGTAGTTAGTTTACTGGTGTAGGGTAGTTCTGTCTTTTCATACATAGGTAGAGCATCCATGTCAGTTCTATAAAGGATGGTGGGCCCTTTGCCATTCTTGAAGATGCCAACGATGCCAAATCCTCCAAAATTCTCTGTTACATCAAAGCCTATGCTACGAAGCTCTTTAGCAAGCGTAGCAGCTGTTTCTTTTTCCTCGAGTGATATTTCAGGATACTGGTGCCTTGTTTTATAGAAATCGACAAGGAATGAAAGGTCCTCTTTAATGATCTTATCCAGGTTAGGAGGAGGGGTGTTACTTAAAAAGAACAAACTAAAAAGTATGACGATAAAAGGGAATTTCTTCATTGTGTTAAAAATTTGAATCCGCAATATATTTAAAAAGTGCATTAATACCATAAGCACTTACTGGAACGGTAACTGAAATACTGTCTTGTATTCCTGTAATTATTGACTTATCAGCCTGTATACCGGATAGCGGAGATAGGATGGTTCTCTGTGTTCTGAATTCATGAAAATATACCTTAGCTGGGCATATCCATTCGCTCGGAATGTAGTGTCAGTAGCTTTCTTTACCTCGAAATCATACTTTAACTTTTTATCCCGCTTCAATATCTCAATCGCTTCATCTTCAAATACATAAGAAGAGTATCCTTCTTTCATTTGAAGGATAGTGTCGAAAAAATTCCAGCGGAAGAATGAGTCCGCTCCTTCGGGCTCAAGGGTTTCAACTATGTATCGGTTGGTAGTTTGATTAACTGGTATGATTACGTCACCCTTTCTGAAAGTAACTGTTTCTATAACTTTATCCAATACGACCTTATCATGATAATAATGACCTTCGTAAGGTCGGTTTCTAGTACTATAGTCTTTTATATAATAGACCTCAGCTTTGACTGTAGTATCATATTCTAAAACTCTCATCTTAACATTATTGTGTTTCATGGCACTGATAACATGAGTCCATGCCTGGGGTATCACATAGCTTTCCGGTTTGCTTACTACAATCTCAGGTTTGTACGTGTTATAGTAGGGGACATCTTTTGTGAAAGGTTTACTCCTGTCATATTTTAAACGTGGCAAGCCACTGATCTCGCTGTTAGGATACGTAGCTTCATAACCTTTAAATTCAATTACAGTTGAGTCGCTACGGTCCAGTGTCCAGGTTAGAGGAAATGATTTCTGGTTTATAACAATCTGCTTTGCCGAATCTCTCACCTGTCTCAGGTATTGACCCTCTTCATTCAAATAATAGAGCATTTGGACCAGGTATGCATAAGTGGCATTTATACGTTGTTCGAAAGGCTTTAGCATATGAGTTTCACTCTGAAATGCAATAGTCTGAAACAAGGCAGCATATCCTGAGCTGTATCGTGGCGAATCAAAGAATTGCGACCAGCCCTTATCTGGTGTTGAGCCCCAAATATTTACATAAGGAGTCATTTCATAGCCAGTTTTAGCCATTCGTTCATACATATCAGGCATCATATAATTATCAAGAAGATCTTTTAAGGGCTCACCCAGTTTATCTGATTGCGGTGTTACCATAGTCAGAACATATTGGTAATCTGCTCCATTGCTCACATGGGTGTCTATCATAACATCAGGATCTAACTCGTGGAATATTTCACTGAAGCTCATGGCATTTTTTGTATCATTCTTAATGAAATCGCGATTTAAATCATAATTTCTGGCATTCCCTCTAAATCCTTTTTCTTCCGGACCATTTTGATTTGCCCTCGAGCCGGTATTACGGTTCAGAGTGCCACCGATATTGTAAAAAGGGATAATAGCTACAAGCGTGTTATTCAGTACTTTTTTCAGCTTCCTGTTAGTAAGCAGTTCCCTTGTTAACATCTGGGAGGCTTCAATACCATCGGGCTCTCCGGGATGAATAGCATTATTGATCAGCAAGATTGTTTTCCCTTTATCCCTGTTTGATTTTATATCAAAATCATCTGAATCGGAAATCAAAACCAGGTGCAGTGGCAGTCCGGAATCAGTATCGCCTTTTTCAACAATTTTAATATTCTTGTAGTTAGATGCAAGTGATCTATAGAAGCTCATACCTTCCTCGTAAGTACACGTTTGTTGGTAATTACTTTGTTCTGCGACTGTAAGAATTATGTTTTGAGCAAGAAGCAAATTGGATACAAACAGTAAAATAGAAACAGAAATAATTCTCATATTATTATCAATAGTTATGCTGCAATAATAGAAAACTATAAACTCGTTAGAAAATAAAATGTGATACTTGGTAGGAGGGCTATTTGTCTAGTAAGAAATGGATGATTGTATCCAGACCGTTTCGGTCACATTCAAGAGTGTATTCAGTTTTCTGATAATTGATGTCAGGCTCTAAATGTTTATCGTAGTATCTCTCATAGATACGCAAAACATAGTCGCCATCATTAGACGGCTGAGGAAGGGTTTTGAACAAAGCTTTTGCTTCTTCGAGGGTGGTGTTGCGTAAATAGATTTCTCCCATTGGTAGCAACCTGTCTGCAGTATCTTTAATTCCAAAAACAACTGAATATCTTACCTGAGCCATGAGATAACGAAAGTAAGGTGTTATTCCTTAATAAAAAACTGAAGCTGAAAAACTTGTGCTGAACTGGGGATAGGCTGAACCGCTACAACGGGTTTATTATTAAATGCATTTACAAATTCATTTCTTCCAATTCGCAAGCGGTTACCATCCCTGTATTCACGATAATACTGCATACGACCAGAGTTGTTCGCCAATGCAGAATACGACATATCGTAATCGAACTTGATGGGGGAGGGGACAAAATTATAGTCCATATGCATTTTAAATGCGGTTTAGCAGTAGACGTTTTTGAAATTTCTATGTATGATATGGTTTTGCGCATCATTATATTGAGTTAATAAAGCATGTGCAAAATCAGGAACATAATTAAATGAAGACTTTAATTCTTTCATCTTAATGGTTAACTCATCCATGTAATATCGAATCTGCCCAATGTTCCTGCAATTCTGAGGTTTGTCAAAATTCATTCTGGCAAATCTGCTAAACTCTACATCGATCTTTTTTTGCTCGTAACGTGTCATAATTGTGTAATATTTCACTATTAAATAAACAATATTAATACAATTGTAACATATACAGGAATAACAAACAAATATTATAGTGTAATATTGCACAATTATTTAAAACATACCTCTACCCTTCTGTTTTTTCTGCTAAAAACAGCGTTTTCAATTGAGTGATTACACAAGGATTACATTAAGATCGTATGCTAAGCCAACTGATAAACCGGTATCAGTAATGCTAACTGTCGAGTGCCTTTTTGGTGATAAAATATCTATAGCCTATAATTATTTTATCCAGCTTGCCAAGCTTAGTCAAATCTCTTTTACTATACCTCGGTAAGATATTCTTATTTAATTTTGCCAGTAATTTATAGATCATTTTTCACATGGTTAATAATTCGAACGAAAATATCAATCTTTTGGAAAAAAAGCACGTTATTAGTAGCAGTTGATAATTATATTTTAGAAATGCATAAAATTAATCCTGAATATATAAGATTTATAGAGAACTGGCATCAGATCATGTACATTGCGGCCGGTTTGTCGTTAATCTTGTCTCTTGTTCTTTTCATTTTGTACAAAGCACGTGTTTCTGCTATTAAGACTTACAAGGGGAAATATGATTTCATTAGACTTAATCAAATAAAAAACTATCAGTTTGTATACATCGCCATGGCAGCTGCTATTTTCTTCATAGGAAATACAGTGGGAGATACCACAGTGGTAAAAAGCATAGTTTACCTATTTGTAAGGCTATTTATAAGTCTGTGTGTTGCTACCTTAATTGGGTATGTGATTTACCTGGTCTTGAAATTCTATTATCCTGCCAAAATGGAGAAGCACCTTAGGAAAATTCGCTATGCACCAAGGATTTCTAAATCCGGTCATGAGATGAAACTACTGAGCGAAGAGGAGGAAGATGTGCATCTTGATGAAGGTATGCAGGCCGAGGAGAACGTTTTTTCGGTTGACTATGATGTTTGGGTTGACGAGACTACGGGCGAAGTACATATTGAAAAGTATTCAGGATATCTGGAAGCACTGGAATGTGGCTCATGTGGATTCCAAACTTTAACACTGCAAAGTGAGGAGATCATGAAAGCAGCCACAAGGGAGCAGGAAGGTGAATTAATCAAACACTTTAAATGTAGCTACTGTGGCGCTGAAAGAAATACCAGGTTCCCTATTGCTAAGATTATCTCTTCTGTTGAAGAATATAAACTTCCTCCGGATTATGTATTGAAAGGTCAGCGTAAGGTTAAATC
>JBDLIU010000198.1:0-8505 GCA_039714715.1 Bacteroidota bacterium | reverse complement strand
TTCTGTACCCGTGTTGTCGGTGTGTCCCTGGATCTCAATATTAGTATCCGGATAGTGGTCCAGGACAACAATTAGCTTATCCATGTCCACAAAGGCTTCTTCCGAAAGGTCGGAGCGGTCAAATCCAAAGAGAATGTTGTTGCCGAACTCCACAACGATTCCTTCCTCAACCCGAACAACTTTTGCATCGGGGATGGACTCTTCAATTTCTGCGGCTTGCTTATCCATCTGATTGCCGATGACTGCACCGGTGGCACCTCCAACGGCTGCCCCGATAATAGCACCAAGGGCAGGATTACCTGTAGCATCACCGATAATAGCCCCCATGGCTGCGCCCGAAGCAGTCCCGATAACGGCACCTTTCTGAGTTTTGTTCATTGAAGCACAACTAGAGATAATAAGTGCTACTGCCAAGATCCAAACAATACTTGTTTTAGCTTTTTCCATGTCTTTACGTTGTTAGTGAAACAAAAATTATCAGGAATTTAGGGATTTAGTATAGATTTTCAAACAATTGTTGACATGTAAGCTTATGAACATTTTGTAAACTCCCATTAACTCATAGCATAAAGAATTCGAAGAACCGACAACAATCCCGTCAACATAAATTGGAAAGCCCCGAAGATCCTTGAATCTACAGGGGCTTTCGCGGTTTGGCAGATGCCACCAGCCCCAAATGATTTGAGGCATGATCCAGCGGAAATCTTAATGCAATAGTTTGTCATTGAGCTAATAATATCTTTATTTGCCTGGGCTTATCGTGTTTGTGATAATGGCGACTTGGACATAGTTCCTGGGGATGGAATTGTTGATATCTGTTCAGGAATATTTAATTTCAATTGATTTTATAAATGAGAGCTATAAACTAATGATGGTTAAAAATTATTGAATCACAACGCACTGTAATACAGCATATATTCAAGATAGTATGGAAATAATTTTTTTACTTGGTGCAGGACAGGCTTTCTTCTTTGCTTTGTTACTTTTTGGTAAAAACAATGCTTCCCAAAATCATAAGTTACTTATTGCCTTTTTCTTTCTTACAGGGTTGGTGTTAATTGACCATTTTTTTAAGCAAACCGGTCTAGTCTTCACTCACCCTCATTTGCTAGGTATAGCTTATACACTACCAATTATTCTAGGGCCGATTTTGTATTATTATACCAAATCGTTAACAAACAAAACTGAAACCAAACTATTTCCTCAATTCTTAATACATTCATTGCCGTTCTTATCTCTTACCACCTTTTTTATTTATGATTTCTACTTTTTAAATAGTGAAGCAAAGCTGGACTACTATTTAAAAGAAACAGAGGGAGAAACATCTACAATTATATTCCTGGCAGAATTTTTCCTGAACTTCTCAGTTCCATCCTATTCGGTTGTTTCACTTTTAGTTCTTAGTCGACACAAAAAACGCATAAAACAAAACTTCTCGAATACCGAAAATATTGACCTTCATTGGTTGCGCATTGTTTTGATTTGTATGATAATAATTTCTTTTATCTCCTTGACAACTGGATACTTTAGTGATTATTTAGAGTATTTTCCATTTTGGGTTGGCGATAATATATTGTACTCTTCTTTGACGGTAGTAATCTATTTTCTTGGTTACTACGGCATTATGCAAAAAATAATTTTCTCCAATAAGATGAATGAAGTAGTTGATATAAACAATGCGGAGCCAACAAAACCAAAATATGCAAAATCTATCCTAAAAGTTGAGGAAATGGAACTATATATTTCTAGGTTGAAAGAATATATGAAAAATAAGAAACCCTATTTAAGTGAAAATTTATCTTTACAACAATTAGCAGGCTGTCTTGAGATAGCGCCAAATAAGCTATCTCAGGTTATTAACGAGGGGCTTAATAAGAATTTCTATGATTTAACAAATGAATACAGAATAGAAGAAATTAAGAACAAAATTTCAGACCCGAATTATGCCCACTATTCCTTACTTGGCTTAGCTTTTGAGTGCGGATTTAATTCCAAATCAACATTTAATAATGTTTTTAAGCAACTAACTGGTAAAACTCCTTCTGAATATAGAAAATCCATCTCTTGATTAAACATCAACCATTTCTTTGTGCTTGGTGAGAATTTATTACTTCCTCTAAGTTAATTAGTCCAATCCTACACATTCAGACGTTCGCTAAGATGTCCAGCTATATTTTTGTGTAACAAATTTATGGTAAAGGAAAAATAAATGAAATTATGAATACTGAAAACCCAAGGTTTTATTATATAGATTGGTTAAGAGTATTGGCCTTCGGATTGCTTTTCGTATTCCACACGATAAGATTATTTGATACGTATCCGTGGCATTTGAAAAGCAATGAAACAAATACGTTCTTCAATTATATTGTCGAATTCATGCATAGCTGGAGGATGTATATTATTTTCCTTGTCTCTGGTGCTGGTACATATTTTGCTATGAAATCAAAACGGAGAGGTTTTTTGAAAGGTAGAATAAGCCGCCTTATAATTCCATACATATTCGGCATTTTGATAATAATACCTCCGCAAAAATTCTTCGAAGCAATCCAACAAATTGGATACTCGGAATCCTATTTTTCTTTTCTTGCTCAAATACCTCAAAGTATTGCTAATGAAAGTTTCGGATGGAATCTCATATGGACCGGCTATTTGGGTAATCATATCTGGTATTTACCGTATTTGTTTATACAGACAATGCTTTTCCTGCCTGTATTTTCAATAATTCACAGAAAACAGGACAAAGTTATTAGGCTTACAAATAAGATCTTTTCGTCTTGCTTCAATTTATGGCTTATGCTGATTCCATTTATCATCTTTGAATTTCTATTAAGACCATTATTTCCCGAATATCTGAATTGGGCCGACTTTGCAACCTTTTCGCTATATTTTCTGCTAGGATATGTATTACAATCAAATCCTTCAATAATTACATTCATTGAAAAGCGAGTTTACAAATTTTTACTAATAGGCGTTTCCTGCTGGAGTTTATACTTGATAAATAAAATTGCCCTTGACAGGTTATCCATTCCAGATTTTTCGGGATCTTTTCTGTTTTCAATTGTGCTAAAGAATATTAATAGTTTCTCATGGGTATTGGTATTTCTCGGTTTAGCAAAAAAATTCTTAGATTCTAATCATCGGTTGTTACATGACCTTAACCAGGGTGTTTTGCCTTTTTATATTTTACATCAGACTTTAATTATATTTTGCGGATATTATATTATTCAATTGAATTTAAGTATGATGGGAAAATTCCTTCTGGTTTTTGCTACAGCCTTTGTTGCATCTATTGGCATCTATCAGGTGATAAAGCAATTTAATCTATTAAGGTTCTTATTCGGAATGAAAAGGAAATAAATTAATTTGCTATCGAGGATACTATAATTTAATTTCTCGGGAGGACATCATTTAAAACAATACAGAATATTGAATTATCTATTGAAAACATATTTTATTCCCGCAGCAAAAGAGGCTGGATAAGTATTTTCGTAATCACTATTTGCGTATTCTAATGATTCAAACTGTAGCCATGGATATTGTGCCTCCTTAATCATGTTGATTAACCTGGTGCATTCATCATGGTTATTGCTTGTTGAAAAAGAGAAATGAAGTTTTTTCTTTAGCTTATTCTTCGGGAAATCATCTTTTTCAATCATCTGCATAACAGCTAAATTGAAACTTCCTGGGGGATCTGTAACAATAAAATTTTCAAATACTGAACTTTTCAGAAAAAGAGTCATAAGTACGATACCTGCTTCACTGCCTCTTCCAATAAATGTTCTAGAAGTATTGTTGGTGTATTTACAGTCAACATAAGAAGTCATATTATTGAAAACATCATAGTATTCTTGAAATGCTTGTGGTTTAGCATCAATATCATGATGTTCTTCTAAAGTAACAACCAATGCATCAAAACCCTGGATCTGACGTACACCATCAATTACTTTTTCAAATTCATCAGTAGCAAGTTTAAATTGCTGTTCTGTAAAATCTATTAAATAGATGGCGGGTAGACTTTTATTTGTTTCGTATGAGGGGGGCAGAAATATTTTTCCTTTTGTCGGTATACCAAAGGATGAAAATGTAAAAGTCTCTGTATTTAAGGATATTGTAGCATCAATGGGGTCGATAATGACATCTCCTGCACTTGAAAATGAAAATAGAACCACTACAGAAAAAAATGTTATCAATCTTATTATGAACCTCATTTTCATAAATCAATTTCATCATCTATTCGTGACAATATCCTATCTATTTCCTCTTCCAATTTGGCATAATTGCCCTCGTTGAGAAATCGGCCGGTCAAAATAAAAGCAATCACTCGATTGTCATATTCTTCAGATTTCAATAATTGTAGGTTCCCTCGATTAAATTTGGTCGGTTTTATATTGAATTGCTCTCCCCATTCAAAAGTCATGCTTCTAATATTTCCATTAACCCTGGTCATTTCTACTATTTCAACTCTTAATTTTTCATGGGTTTTCTCTTGCCATAACGCCCTGTCCAAAACCGCACTCCAAGATGATAATGCAAATTTCAATTCGTCATTGCTGAATATTCCAAGTTTACCGGAGCTAATTATTTCATCTAATACTCCTTGATTGGGGTTGTAGTGAACCTCGGATGCAAAGGCATTAATAGCTAAAGTTTCAAACTCCTTTTCCGTTATTTCAGGATTCCCAGGTCCCGCATGATCTGAAATTTTCAATGCATAATCTGTATTCTTTTTATTGAGGTTCATTACACTTGCTAATTCGGCCTTGTTATACTCGAATTCTTCCTTTAGAGCCAACAAATATTGCTGTTCAATATTCCTTATTCTTTGATTCTCATTCCAATTGTCAATCTGTAGTGCTACCAAAATTCCAATGACCACAAGCACCACTTCACCTATGGCATATACCACATATAAGTTGAGCTTGTTGTCAGTCATCATATTTCGTCTAACTCTTCGCAGGAAATTTATCATCAGATGATTCGTATTGGTTTAATGAAAATTAACGGAGAGTATATGGTTAGTGGTAGATTTCAAAGCGCCAAATTTTCAGTTTGGCACAGATATTAATTATATACATTGTTAGCAAATCATTATTTAATATTAATTTCTTTATAGACTTCATTCTCATATAACTTATAGAAATCATATGCTTCTTTATCGTTAAATGGGAAATAATTAGTAAATAATACCATGGCAACATTATTTTCAATATCTAAGGTAAAAAACGTATTTGCTGCTCCGGCCCAATACACAGAATTCATGGGTCGAACTTCATTTTCATCGGTTTCAATTGCCCAGGCTAATCCCCATCTGTCATTAATTAATCCATTCATTTGGCCTCCTGAATAACCAATTATTCCACCGTTATCGAATTCTTCAATTGATGAGATTTTAACTTCTTTTGGTAAATTATCCTTTAGCATAAGTTCTACCATTTCCCATTTCAGTAACTGCCCTCCTTCATATTTGCCATAATTAAGCATACAATTCAAGAATTTTATATAATCACCCGGTGAACCAAACAAACCGTTCGCACCATGGTAAGTTGTAACTGGTTTTTTGGGAATACGAAACCAATCATTAATAACTCCAAGAGAATCTCGATAACCAAGGGTTACTATTTTTTCAGATAATTCTTCAGGCACGTTAAACCAGGTGTGATCCATCTTTAGCGGTCCGGTAATATTCTCTTTAAAATAAGTTTCTAGATCTTGTCCACTTATTTTCTCGATTACTTTTCCTGCCCAATCTAAACCCGATCCATAAGCAAATGCTGTTCCTGGTTGAAAAAGCCTTGGCTTATCTTCATAATCCCAACTTTCAGGTTTGAAATTATATAGTTTGGATGAAAAAAGTTTTTCACTAAATCCTGAAGTATGCGTTAACAGTTGCCTTAAAGTAATTATCTGATCACTTTCAATTAGTTCTCCCTCATCGGTTAATATAGGAATCGATACCATTTCAGGCATTAGATCATTCAACGGATCGTCTAATCCGATAAGACCTTGTTCAACGAGTTGTAATGCAGCAACAGAAGTGATAGCCTTTGTCATTGAATAGAGCCTAAAAATATGATCTTTAGTAACTACTGTTGTTGAATCTTCCCAGATTGAAGGCCCGAAACTATGCCAGCTTGTTTTACCATCAGCATCAGTGGTCCCCATAATGGCTGATGGTATTGAACTGTTATCAAAATATTCTTTTAATGATAAATCGATGGATTCTGTATTATTATTTTGACATCCAAATATTAAAATAGATATGACAGAATATAATAAGAGATTTTTCATAATTGAATTTATTATAATGTTTGCTAATAGTGTAAAAACAACTTTTTTCCTAAATTGTTTCAAAGCATTGGTTAAAAGTTAATTGTGAAGTTTACCTGATAATTCACATTCCGGCGAAGGGTAGTCAACGCCTCCGGTTTTTCTACTCAGGATATAAAACAGGAAAGTTGTATACAAATAATGAATCCTTTAACGCTATTTATCCGTATGATCTGATATTACTAAACAGGCTGATGAAGATGAAAATAACACTCACCGGAATTATTATCATAATGACACTGGCTTTTATTATGCCGCTTGACTTATCTGGCCAGGGAAAGGGGACGAAAAAAGGACCACCATCTTGGGCACCCGCACACGGTTACAGAGCTAAAACCCGGCATATATATTTCCCGGACCATAACTTCTATTTTGATCTTCAAAAGAATCATTATATCTATTTGAAAGGGGACAAATGGCAAGTAGATGTTAAGCTTCCTCTTCTTTATGCAGGAATAGACCTGAAAGTGGCATCCAAAGTAGAGCTGGAACTGAATACTGACTCACCTCAGAAATTCAATCTTGACCATATAGCAAAGAACACGGCGAAAGAGTTCGATGAAAAAGTAAAGATGAAAGTCAAAAAAGGTGGACCGGGCAAAGGAAAAGTGAAGGTGAAATAACCAATCTCACAAGTAAGTTGATTGTAAAATACTGAAATGGTTCTTCAAAAAGTAATAATAAAAGCCAAAAAGATGAAAAAACAAATTTCCCTGTTAGCAATTATCACAATTCTTGCATTTCCTGTTTTGGCACAAGTACCTGCAGCTTTTAACTACCAGGCTGTTGTACGAAACAATTCAGGAGAAGTAGTATCGAACCAAAATGTTTCTTTTCGTATCAGTATTCTACAGGATTCAGAAACAGGCACCATAGTTTATTCTGAGGCACACAATGTAACTACAAACGATTTTGGGCTGGCCAACCTTAAAATTGGGGAAGGGACGGTAATAGATGGTGTGTTCAGCCCGGGAGGCTGGGGCGTTGCAAACCATTTTATTAAAATTGAACTTGACCCTGCTGGCGGAAGTTCGTATGTACATACCGGCACCTCCCAGTTACTGGCAGTTCCTTATGCTTTTCATGCCGGTACAGTGGAGAACGACCAGGTAGATGATGCAGATGCTGATCCTTCCAATGAAATTCAAACCTTATCAGTTTCCGGCAATGATTTATCAATTTCCGATGGCAATAATGTGACGCTTCCAGGCAGTTTATGGATGCAAAACGGCGATGAAATTTATTACGATAATAATGTTGGTATTGGAACAACTAACCCGGCATTTGAACTGGATATTGTCGATGCCTCAACAGCAGCTTATGCAAGAATTCAGTCAATTGCCAATAATGCTGCACTGGTTATTGAAAGGGCTCCCTCGGGCGATATGGCAAGTACCATTTACAAGACCGGTGGGGCCAATTCATTTTACACCGGGTTGTTGAGTTCAAACAGTTATAAAATTTCAACTACAAATCCTGTTTTAAACGGGCTGGAAGTTGAATTCGATGGTGATGTTAACCTTTCAGACAACCTGGATGTGAACGGTACAACCAAACTTGGCCCTTCAGGAATGGTTTTTTCTGAAATAAGAGAGTTTACAGGCACAACTGGCACCGGGCATTCTAATGAGGTAAGCTATCCAAGCGGATATACTTATACAAACACAAGGGTATTAAGTCTGGAAGTAAATTATGCTAACGCAATGTGGTGTTCTATGGGGCAATATGTTGGAACAGCAGTAGCCGGATATAATGTGTCATGTACGTTAAGATTTACAGGTATAATGATATATTATCCTGACGATGCCACCATGCACAATAAACCTTTCAGGATGGTATTAATGAAATTCGAATAAATAACCTTGTTGTAATACTATAAACTCGGTATCATGAAAAGAATATTCATTTTAAACATTCTTATCCTGAGCTGCTTTATATTAACTGCTCAGGAGGTGGTTTCATCAGGAGGTGAAACGGGTACAGCAGCCGGCTACGAAATTAGCTGGACTGTGGGAGAACCGGTAATCGAAACCGTTTCTGACGGAACAAATACCTTAACACAAGGATTTCACCAAACAAAATTAACAGTTACCTCAGTTAACGAGTTCTCTATTTCGGGAATCGAGTTGAAAGTATTTCCAAATCCAACTGAGGATTATGTACACATTCATATCAGCG
>JBDLIU010000197.1:0-8570 GCA_039714715.1 Bacteroidota bacterium | reverse complement strand
AACACATCGGACAGGGCTCACAACTACAATAGATTTCACAGCCTGTAAGCTGAAATGAGTTTAGATTTTTACAGGCCTCCCTGATGGCTACTATCTCAGCATGTGCTGTCGGATCATTTGTATTCGTAACTTCATTAGATCCTCTACCAATAATTCTCCCATCCTTGACAATAATTGCTCCAAAAGGCCCGCCATTCCCCGACTTTACATTTTCAATAGATATTCGAATAGCCTCCCGCATAAACTTTTTCTGCTCTTCCATAATTATTCAATCTATCTGGCTAAATCTTTCTGACTTCTTAATTTTCAGGTCGTGCCACCATTATTCCGGTAGCTTTCTCATTATTGAACAGGTAATCTTCCAGGGTTTCTTCAGAAATGATCACTTTCTCTGCTTTAGAAGAAGCATGCATAATATGCACACGATCTTTTACTCGCACAAGGATTACAACATGCTGGATATCCATTCCTTCTATTGATGTAGTAATACCTGCTATATCACCACCCTGTAGTTGATCCTCAAACTCCGCTAACCTTTCTTCAGGTATATAATGCATTTTGCGAGTTGAAATACTCCTTTCCTGTTCTGCTATTATACTCGCCAAGGTCATATCTTTTTTTATTCGTTTATAACTTTCCGGATGAGTGCTCATAAAATTAACCTCAATGGGATAGGGAATATCACCTATTCCCTGAGTGACATCCTTAATCAATTCTTTTTGTTCATTTTCATAAATCCAATCACTGAAATAGTGTAACCTGGATGGGTACCCATCAAGAACACCTTTTCGGTAACGTATCCCTTCTAATTCTTTTGTGAATTGTTCAAATGTTAGTTTATCACTCTTCATTGTCCTGGAAATAGCCAGGCAATTTTCGGCAAAAGTGGTACAATCAAGCCCTCTGAGATTTATTACCAACTGTTCATTCTTACCAATTTCTACGGTATATCCTACATAGGGAGTCTCAAGGAATTGTTTCCCTGTTAGAACCATAAGTTCCGATACAGGCTTATCTTTTTCACTTTTCAGGTTGTGTAGAACCTCCTCCAGTTTCCGCTGATCCTTTTTCTTGTAAACTATGTCAGCACCACTCCTGGTAGATATACTTCGATAACTGCAAGAACTGACTAAAATCATCAACAAAATAAACTGGAAATATAGCTTTACTATCTTCAATTTATTCAAAATCATAGTTTGTTTCTATTGTATGTTCAAGATAGGGATAAACAGGATCAGTAAAGCCAAAACTACGATATAATTTTTCTCCATCTTGCGAGGTATGTAAAGCAACCTTACTAATTCCCTCTTTTTTGGCTATTTGAAGTAATTCACTTAAAACCAATGATCCCACTCCCTGATTTCTAGCCTGAGGTATTGTATACATGTTTAAAATTTCCCCTTCCTTGTAAGATGATTGGATAAAATCACCAGGCACCTGCTTAAGGATCATACCTCCAAAAGCAATTATCCGGTCCTCAATTTTTGCTACCACAGCAAGAAAACTTCCTGCAGCAATAGACTTTGTAAAGTACTCAGTCAACTCCCTATTTAACTGTTCTTTATCCTGAGTTTCATTACTACCATAAAGCTCAGAAAGGTAATCAATACGATATTCAACCATGGCTTCGATATCATGCTTACCAACCAGGTTGATAATAATACTTGATTTATCTAATTTCATAATACTAATTTAATCCGAAAATTTAGCTTCCTGCCAAATATGGTCAGGCAAGCACTTAACTATGTTTCATGAGAATTCTTGATTTGAGCTTGTGAATTCAGCCAAGCTGGTAATCCGGATTCAAAAGTCTATTACATATAACTATTTTAACCGATTATATAATATGTCCAATAATTTGTCCAATAGGTTTTGTCTCTCTAAAATCATTATCTATTTTCATCTAAAATTATATAAATGTTAATCAAAAAGATAATTATGAAAAGAGGATTATTATTAGTTGCTGTGATTTTTATCTCAGGAAGCCTAAGCGCACAAGTCTATACAGGTATTAATATTGGTTATGGTATGGGTGCAACAAAAGATGTTATTGGTCTTGAAGTAGATGGCACTACAGGAACAAACGTATATGGTTCTCTTGGTGCAGGGATCAACATTGGAGCCAGGCTCGGATATATGTTTAATGAAAACTTAGGCTTTGAACTCGGTGCAAGTTATTTAATGGGTTCAAAACAAACATTATATTCAGATGGAACTGAAACATATGAGGCAAAATCAAGCAATCTTAGGATCGCTCCTGCACTAGTTACCATATTAGATAATGGTTTATATACACGTACGGGTCTAATAGTACCTGTAATGGGATCTACTATTGTAACAGCAACAGACAGCTCAATTGATTCTGAATTAGAAATGGAAAACAAAGGATCTTTTTCTGTTGGATTCATTGGCGCTCTTGGATATAGTAAATCATTGTCAGATAATATGATCTTTTTTGCTGAATTGGAATATATAGGTCTAAGAATTAAGCAAAATACATCTACAGTAACCAAAGCTACTGTAGGCGGACAGGATATGCTAGATGCGATATTCCCTACGGTTAGTGATAAAGAAATAGTATATGTAGATGAAATTGATTTTGCTAGTCCTACTCCTGACACAGAACCAACTCAAGAATTTGCAGAAACATCTCCATTTTCTTCGCTGGGTCTAAATGTAGGTGTCATTATTAAATTCTAAATAAAACACTACCAATACATCTAAATCCCTGATCAAGGAAAATTTGATCAGGGATTTTTTTGCCATATTTATAAATAACTCTTATCCATGCCATTCATTAATTGTCTCGTATCTTGTTACTAATCATGAGCTTATGTTTTCCAGGTGCTCTATTACGTGAAAATAAATACGCCTCTAAATATATTTCCTTAATTTTAATGTTTATACCTTAATTTTAACCAAGTATTTGCACTATGTCTGAAAAGTATTATAATGAAGGTTGGTTCGGAAAAAATCCAACCATCTACGAGATCGGATCATTCTTTATTGTCCGTTTAAAAAGAAAAGCAGCAAGGAAAATTAGCAATAAACCTTTAAAGATAATAGATCTGGCAACAGGCACAGGTGGACTTGGTTATGAGATGGCCAAATTAGGCCATGAGGTAGTTGGTATAGATCTTGATGAAAACATGTTGGCTAAAGCGCATAAAAAAACGTCTAAAGATCTAAAGCTATCCTTCCTTCATGGGGATGCCACTGACTTACCATTTGAAGATAATGACTTTGATGCTGCCACGATATCTTTTGCTATGCATGATGTACCTGATGACATAGGTGTAAAAATTTTAAAAGAAGCCAGACGTGTAGTGAAAGAAGATGGTTTCATTTTTATTCTTGATTACAATCAAACAGAATCGTTTGGAGCGATATTCCTTTATTATGTGGCACTTCTATATGAATCCCCCAATTATAAACCGTTTGCAAAGAGGGATTTTAGAAATTTTCTTGAAGAAATCGGATTCAATATTAAAGAAAAGGACACGTTTCTTGGCGCAGTTCAAATGACCAAACTGGCATGGTAAGAGAATAGAATATTTTCTCTTTTACTTCTCTAACCCACTCCTGCACTTATTTAGGTGTTGAATTTATTGTAAGTCTTACAATAAATTTAAAAAAAATGTGCAACCTATCCCGGTTACATAGCATCTAATAGGTATAACTACTTTATTAGCCATGATAAGGAACTACCTCAAGGTTGCAGTCCGCAATTTATTTCGACAAAAGTTTTATACAACAATTAACATTTCCGGGTTAAGCATCGGTATAGCCATAAGCTTGCTAATTGCCTTTTATGTTTATGATGAACTGAGCTACGACAAGTTCCATACTGATGCTGACAGGATTCATCAGATCTACCTTAAAGCAATGCTCCAGGGCAAACCCATTGAAGGGGCCAACACCTGCGCACCTATTGCCTTTACAAGTAGAGAGGAACTTGCCGGGGTTGCAGATGCTACCAGAATTACACAATGGAGAGATGTGGTATTCCGTTACGAGGATAAAATATTCTCAGAGAAAAAGTTATTGCTGGCAGATTCAAACTTCTTTAGCTTTTTCACATTTGAGTTGCTGGAAGGTAATCCGGATAAAATTCTTAATGAACCTTATCAAATTATTCTAACTGAGAAAACTGCCCTGAAGTACTTTGGTTATACCGTGGGTTCAGATGAGTCGCCCATTGGAAAATCTTTAACTATGGGATCAGCCAGGAGAAATTGTGAAGTTGTGGGCATTGTTAAAAATCCTCCAGCAAACTCACATTTTACCTTCGATATGATCTATTCAATGATGAGCTGGGATTTTAGTCAAAGAACTATGTGGACAAGCAACAGCCTTTATAGTTATGTTAAACTTCATAAGGATGTGGATCCTGATGTGGTCTCCAAAGCAATGTTAGCCATGTCAGATAAATATGTTGGACCTGAGATTGAACAGTACCTTGGAATGAGTCTGCAGGAGTGGCGTGATAAAGGTGCAGGTGAATACGCCTATTATATACAACCCATGTTGGATTTGCATTTACACTCCAGGGTAGAGGGCAATATCGAAGGCTCCGGGGATATTGCCTATGTATATCTGTTATCAGCCATCTCAATTTTTATAATCCTGATTGCCTGTATAAACTTTATAAATCTTTCAACCGCCAGAGCAACCAACAGGGCAAAGGAGGTGGGCATAAGAAAAACAGTTGGCGCATACAAAAGTGGGCTGATAAATCAATTCCTGGTAGAATCGTTGATACTCAGTTTCGTTTCAACACTTATTGCAGTTGTCCTTCTTACATTAGCATTACCTTCATTCAACCAGATATCAGGAAAAAGTATTGAAATAAGTCAGCTTTTAACACCATTGTTTTTGGTCACAATTTTCCTGGTAGTATTGATTGTTGGACTACTGGCTGGTAGTTACCCTGCATTTTATCTTACTTCGTTTAAACCCACTGAGGTATTAAAAGGGAAAATAAGAAAAGGCGCTAAAGGAGGCTGGGTAAGAAGTAGCCTTGTTGTATTACAGTTTACCATATCAATATCGCTCATTGTGAGCACATTAGTTATTTATAAACAGCTGAAGCTTGTTCAGGAGAAAAACCTGGGCTTTAACAAGGAGAATATCCTGTTAATAGACAATACCCGTGTTTTGGGTGAATCAAAAACAGTCTTTAAAAACAGACTTAAATCTCTTAGCAGTGTAGTGAATGCAGGTGTATCAAATCTGGTACCACCCAATGTAGGTAGTAATAGTGTTCATTTTCCTAATGGGAAGCAGGATGAGGGAGAACTCTTATTTCAAATTTACGCAGACCATGACTTCTTAGAAACACTAGAAATAAAATTGGTTGAGGGTAGATACTTTTCTGAAGACTTCCCATCTGATACAGGTGCTGTGATCATCAATAAAAAAGCCCTTGAAGTTTATGGATGGGAAAGTATTGAAGGTAACAAGTTGGCCGAACCAACGCAGGAAGGTGCTATGCGGTTCTTCGAAATTGTAGGCGTAACTGAAGATTTTAACTTCTCATCATTAAAGTTTGAAATTGAGCCACTGGCGATATTCCTTTCTACACAAGGAACCCTAATGCCCGTTCGTTTATCTCCGGGTAATATTAATGCCAAGATAACAGACATTGAGGCCATATGGAATGAGATGGCCCCGGAAGAACCCTTTGAGTACACCTTTGTCGATGAGAATTTTAATGAACAGTTCAGGGCAGAGCAACGCTTTGGGAAAATATTTATTTTATTCACTTCCCTGGCAATATTCATTGCTTCGCTAGGGTTATTGGCCCTGGCAACATTCGTGGCAGAACAACGATCAAAAGAAATTGGAATCCGAAAAGCACTTGGAGCCAGTGTGCCTACCATAGTTGTTTTACTATCAAAAGAGTTTACCAGGCTTGTAATGATAGCCATTGTAATTTCGATCCCTGCTGTAATTCTACTGATGAATTGGTGGTTACAAAATTTTGCTTACAAAACCGATATAGGTGTGTTAAGCTTTGTATTAGGTGGTGTTCTTGCGCTTATATTATCCTGGTTCACTGTGAGCTATCAATCGATTAAGGCAGCTATTACTAATCCGACTAATGCACTGAGGTATGAGTAAGACTTTCTGAATTCTCAGATACTTCCAGCTACTGTTGGGTTTCTATCGTGTTGCACCAGATCCTTGAATCTATCCAAATAATATTTTATATAATTAATTATAGTATTTATTATATAATTTATTATATAATTTTCTTGTATCGTAATTTTCAAATCGTTCGATTACACAATGGAAACAATTTCATAATTACAGTTAAATTTGATTGTTAATTAATCAAATATGAATTCAAGATCTGAAGAGTTTCGCAAACACGCCCACCAATTTGTTGATTGGATGGCTGATTACATGGATAATGTGGAAGATTATCCCGTAAAATCCCAGGTGCAACCAAAAGAAATCTATAATAAGATTGAAAATAGTATTCCAGTTAAAGGAGAAAGTATCGACTCCATCTTTAATGATTTTAAAGATATCATCATACCAGGCATTACGCATTGGCAAAGTCCGAATTTTTATGCCTACTTCCCTGCCAATTCTAGTCCGCCTTCGGTTTTGGCTGAAATGCTTACAGCTACACTTGGTGTACAGGGCATGAAATGGGAAACTTCACCTGCATCTACCGAGTTGGAAGACAGGATGATGGAGTGGCTACGAGATGCGATGAGAATACCCAACATCTGGACTGGCGTGATCCAGGATACAGCCTCATCTGCCACACTGGCTTCTATTTTAACAGCCAGGGAGCAAATTTCTAACCAAAAAGTCAATAAAGTTGGATTTGATGGATCTACAAGATTCCGTATCTATTGCTCTGAAGAAACTCACTCTTCCATTGAAAAAGCTGCTAAAATCGCAGGTGTAGGGAAAGAAAACGTAGTTAAAATTCCTACTGATAGCGAATTGGCCTTAAAACCCGAATTATTACAACAAGCCATTAGTGATGATATTGACAATGGTTACCAACCTCTGTGCATTGTGGCAACCCTGGGTACAACCGGCACTACTGCCTTTGATCCATTGAATGCAATAGCAGAGATTGCTGAACAGTTTAAAGTCTGGTTACATATTGATGCTGCCTACGCAGGTTCAGCCCTCCTCTTACCAGAATTTCAATATCTGATAGAAGGAATTGAAAAAGCAGACAGTTTTGTGTTTAATCCACATAAATGGCTATTTACCAATTTTGATTGCTCAGCCTATTTTGTCAAAGATAAAAGTGCATTAGTAAGAACTTTTGAGATTCTCCCTGAATACCTGAAAACACAATCAGATGGAGCAGTTAACAATCATTGCGACTGGGGTATTCCTTTAGGCAGGCGTTTTCGCTCATTAAAACTATGGTTTGTGTTGCGTTATTATGGGTTGGGAGGCCTGCAAGTCAGGCTCAGACAGCATATAAAAATAGCAGAATGGCTGGAAAAGAAAATAATTAAGTCAAACGATTTTGAAATAGTAGTTCCTCGCAATATTAACCTTGTATGTTTTCACTATAAACCACAGCAACTAAATGACATTAAAGAAATAAATGTTATTAACGAGGACCTATTAGCTAAAGTAAATGCAACGGGTAATATCTATCTTACCCATACTAAAGTAAGAGGGATTTACACTTTACGAATGGTTGTTGGGAATACGAATATCACGCAAGAGCATGTTGAGAAGGCTTGGGAGCAGATAAGAGAAACAGCAGTAGATATTTTATAGCTCTTGAGCTCTCTTTTTAATTAGTAAAGAGCAATAAGGAAGAAATTAATTTATAATTTTATTAATATCATCTACTTCAATGAAGAAATCCATAATATTATCAATACTAGTTCTAACTTTTAACAGTGTAGTAAACGGTCAAGAATCCAAAAAGTATCTAAAACTAAAAGCAAATAACTATAGGTACCAGGAAGGATACGTGGTTTATCATGATTCTACTGTTAGAGAAGGATTAGTCAAATACAATTTTATAAGTGAGGCAAAAAAACACTCGGTTGTAATATTTTTTGGTACAGACGGGGTCAAAAGAACTTATCATCCTTACGAATTAAAAAGTTATGGATATACAAGGCACAAATTTGTTTCTGATAATAGATCATTTTATGAAATTGTACAGGCAGGAGAGAAAGTGTCATTGTATAAATTAGTAGTTGTTTCAACTTATAGCACAGGTGCTCCTCCCGGAATGGGGGCATCATCATTTTCTTCAGAAAGTGAAAACTTATACGTTAAACGACCTGACGAAAAAGAGTTCAAATATGTTAGGAAAAAGAAATTCAAAGAAGAATTTTCTAAGTATTTCGAAGACTGTGAAATACTTAGAGATGAAATTAAAAGTGGAAGTATTACCCATAAGAATATAAAGTCAATTGTTATTAAATACAATAATTGTCATTAGAAATGAATCTCACTTATCGTCAGTAAAAACTTTTTCCACCCCTCCCCTTTCCAATTAAATAATTAAAATACTATTTTTGCAATCCATTTACAGAGTGGAAACCATATTGACCCATGGTGTAACT
>JBDLIU010000196.1:0-8588 GCA_039714715.1 Bacteroidota bacterium | reverse complement strand
AAAAGACTTTACAAAAAGACACTCAAAGCCAGAACAATTAATGTGTTGCCGAACCCTGATTTAGGGATGCTCAAAACAGTTAGAGATTCGCTGGCCATGATGTCCACTCCCCCTCAATCAGGTGAAGAGAAACAGGATAGTACCATCCTTGGAATGAGTTATAAACAATTTGCATTTGCTCTGATATCGTTTCTTGTGTTTGCAATTACCCATACATTTATTTTTATTCGTTTGGGAAAAGCAATTATCAGAAAGAGGAAGCAATACTTAAACTCCGAGCGCTACTTTTTTAATCAGTTTAAGAAAGCATTGCGATCAAAAGATCCTGTAAGGATTTTTAATGCGCTTTATCTTTGGCTGGACAGTATTAAATTTGAAGGACATACGGCTACTGAATTTGCAATGCAGTTTGGGGGCAAAGTTGCCCTGGAAGAGGTTAGCAGTCTTGAGGAAGCCACTAAAAACAACAATTCATTAAACTCATCATTGAATACCAGCGTCTGGTCAGTAGCAAGAAAGCGCTATTTCGCTAGCCAATCCACAACAAAGCAATCGTTAAAATGGGGTTGGGTTAATCCATAATCCTCTTTGTCATTCTGAGCTGCCATATGGCAGTGAAGAATCTTTACCACATAGCAGATACAACTTATGTTATTCCAATTAGAATCCTACGGGATAGTAAAGATTCCTCTCCTCCGCTAGCCAGCGGATGATCGGAATGACAAAAGAAAAGAAACGTAGCCACACAAAACATAATAATGAAACAGTATCTTCAAGTGTGTTTTACCCCACTCAAATTCATTCTAAACCTAACATGACAGAAGTATTAATTTTCGAGCTGAAAATTTAGTACATTTAACACCTAAGCTAATGTCTCAAAACAAATTATCTGGATGAAAAACATATCTAATTTAATCATATCATTCTTACTCATAATTATTATGAGCTGCTCATCGGGAGAAGAAAAGAGTACAAATGAAAATGAAACTGGCACAGAAACAGAAGTACTGTCAGAGGAATGGATCGTTTTGTTTGATGGTACCTCTACCGAGGGTTGGCGTGGCTATAACAGCGATAAACTACCCGAAGCATGGATCATTGAAGATGGCACATTAAAATCCTTAGGCAAGGGAGGTGATATAGGTGGCGATATAGTGTATGGTGAAAAAGAATTTGAATACTTTGAATTATACCTGGAATGGAAAATTTCTGAAGGAGGCAATAGCGGTATTTTTTACCATGTAAAAGAAGGCGAGCAATATCACGCACCTTATGAAAACGCACCGGAATATCAATTAATTGATGATATTAAGTTTCCGGGCAACCTGGAAGAGTGGCAAAAAGTAGGAGCAGATTATGCCATGTATCCAGCGCCAGAGGATAAACCCATAAAACCGGCCGGAGAGTGGAATACTACAAGGATTGTTTATAAAAAAGAAAAAGCAGAATACTATCTGAATGGTGTAAAGGTTGTTGAATTTGTTCCCTGGTCAGAAGATTGGATGGAAAGAAGAAATTCCGGGAAGTGGGATAAATATCCTGACTATGGAAAGTATAAAACAGGTTTAATTGGTCTTCAGGACCATGGTAGCTTTATATGGTTTAGAAATATTAAAATAAAAGAATTATGAAAAATCTGGCCTTGATATTTATTGTAACCATTGGTGCGCTTCAGGCTTGCGATCAGAAAAAAAGTTTATTTAATGGAATAGATCTTACCGGTTGGGAGGTGCACGGTACAGAGAAGTGGTATGTTGATAATGGGGAGCTTATTTCAGAAAGTGGACCCGACAAGGCATATGGATACCTTAGCACAACATCAGAATATCAGGATTTTGAATTAACACTTGAGTTTCTCCAGGAAGCCAATGGAAATAGCGGTGTGTTTATCAGGTCAGGTATTGAGGGCGTTAAGATCAGTGGCTGGCAAGTAGAAGTTGCCCCTAAAGGAAAACACACGGGTGGTGTTTATGAGTCGTACGGCAGAGGGTGGCTGATTAAGCCGGAACCTGAAAAAGAAGAAGTATTAAAAGAAGGAGAGTGGAATCAGTTAAAAATTCAAGTGGTAGATGATGTCCTTACCTCCTGGCTTAATGGTGTAGAGATGATAAACATTAAGGATGAAAAGATTGGTGAAGGAAAAGGCTTTATTGCTTTACAGATACACGATGGTGGCGGTATTAAAGTAAGGTGGAGGAATATAGTTATCGAGGAACTGTAACTAAAACGTAGCCACCGAGAAAACCAACTCTACAATAAAAGCAAAAAAGAGTAACCAGCTATAAAGAAAGCCTAGCGTCTTAAACTTCACCAACGTCTTAAACCACCCCTGTTTATATACTTTTAAGAATGAAATATAGGAATGTGTACTTGCCAGGATCACCGCAGATAGTATTACATAAAACCCTGTACCATCGGGCACCCAGTACCTGGCCATCACAAAGGCAAAGCCATAAATAACATAGGCAAACGAATGTAAATGCAAGGCGTGGATAAGATGTGTAATGTAGTACTGATGCCTTCGCATGTAGAATAACTTAAGAAGTAGTGCGAACAAAGGCATGGTGAAAAGCATCATGATAGGTAGATTCTTCAGGAGTTGGCCTAATACTATCTGTTTATCTGCCCTGGCAAGACGTACGTATTGTCTGGTAAGGTTATACTGAAAAGAAGACAAAGACGTGGTATTTAACGAATCCATTACCTGGTCTATAGACAAGTCATAATTGTCTTTCAGTCTCATAAAAGTTTCAATATTTTCTTCAGTTAAAAACTCATTAGTGGAATCTGGCTTCTCAAACTTTAATCCATAATTTAATTCTGACGAATCGGGATCAATCCCCGTCAGCCTGTAGACACTGTCTGATTCCAAAGCAGAAAAATCTCCAGCTTCTACTTTTTCAAGAATCTCTTTGCTTGGAGCATCCAGTTGTTCTTTTGTTTCATCAATATCTTCTGCAGATTATTCAACTATGTCGGAGCTTATCATACTGAAAACAAAAAAGAACAAAAGGCTAATTATAAGGTATAATCTGATGGGGTTCACAAAAGACGTACGTTTACCCTCTGTAAATTTCCTGGTAAGATAACCCGGCTGGAAAAAGAAAGGGAGCAGGCTGTTAACAAACTTCGAATCGAATGAGAAATAATTATTCAGAAAATCGATAATTAAAGTTCCAATAGAAACCTTATTATGGTTGTTCTCTTGCCCACAATGCGGGCAATAGTTTACCTTCTCCTCATACTCAGCACCACAATTCAGACAATGATCAGATTTACGCCTTTTCCTAGCCAACATAGGCAAAC
Source organism: Bacteroidota bacterium (assembly GCA_039714715.1). Classification (GTDB taxonomy): domain Bacteria; phylum Bacteroidota; class Bacteroidia; order Cytophagales; family Cyclobacteriaceae; genus S012-113. The sequence continues at coordinate 5,282 of JBDLIU010000196.1, read as the reverse complement.
CCCTACTTTTATTCTTGGGGGATTTAGTAACCGGGGTCTCTTCTTTTTGTGCCATAAATCAAAACACAAACATAATAAGATTTAAAATGTCCGATGTTGTTACAATCTAAAATCACAGGAAACAGTTACCTTTATTGTTTAAACATTATAAATAGCTGATTATCAGCATAATTTAGTATACTATGAAGAAGATTGTTGGGTCAATCCTGATCATACTTTTTGTTTCCCAGAGCTCTTTAGGTCAGCTGGATCTTGGCGGAAAGTGGACGGGCACCTCTAATTGGGGGTTACAGAAATATAAAATGGTGCTTAACCTGTCACAGGAAGGCAGCCTGCTAGAGGGAAATATTGAGATTGAAACCGTTGAAAAAACAAAATCAGCCATCTACACAGTAAGCGGGTTCATTAAGAATAATAAGATTATCTTAAAAGGGATAAAATTCACATCAAAAGAAGGAGATTGGTGTATACCGGCTTTTGAAATAAAACATGAGACAAGCTTAGATCGGGAAAAACTTATAGGCAGGTGGAAAAGCAATAATGTTAAAGGAGGATGCCTGCCCGGAATTACAGGAAAAGTAGATCTGGCGAAATCTAAAGATGCAACAGTAGTAAAAAGGAGTGTTTCTATTGCAGAAAACGACCGGCTGGGCAATGCGCTTTCAAAAGAATTGCAAAAAAGAAAATACTATGCCTTAATTATTGGTGTTCAAGACTATTCTGATAATGCCATAGTTGATCTTGATCGGCCTGTTGCAGATGCCAGGGCTTTACGTAGTGTACTGGTTGATGAATACACTTTTAATCCGGAGAACATTACGTTTTTAACGAATCCCAATAGAACAGAAATAATTGAAACATTTGATTTACTCACCAGTCGTGTAGAAGCAACTGACAACCTGTTGATATTTTATGCGGGTCATGGCATTTGGGATGAACAGATAGAGCAGGGCTACTGGCTACCGAGTGATGCTAAAAAGTCATCAAAAGCGGCCTGGTTATCGAATGGCACCATCCGCGACTATATCAGGGCAATAGATTCTAAACACACCCTGTTAATAACAGATGCCTGCTTTAGCGGGGGCATATTGAAAACAAGAGAGGCGTTTTCTTCATCGAAAGCAATGCTTGAGATGTATAAATTACAAAGCAGAAAAGCCATGACCAGCGGTACGCTTAAGACGGTGCCCGACAAAAGTGTTTTTATCGAATACCTGATAAAGGCACTTCAAAACAATGAGCAACCATTGGTCTCGGCAGATCAACTGTTCTCATCTTTTAAGTATAATGTGATTAATAATAGCCCTAACGGACAGGTGCCACAATATGGTGTAATATCACAGGCCGATGATGAGGGAGGGGATTTTCTTTTTTTAAAGAAATGATATTCAAACGATTAAATGTCTCCGCTCTTCAAAAATCAACGATATATACCACAACATTCTATAGTTTTGCATTATGAATAAAGCAAACAGGAAATTAAGTGTTGCCGCCAGAATGCTCATAGGAGTTTTGGTGGTAGTCTATTTCTTTGCCCTATTCAGTAATATAATTCATTCTTATAATGCTCATCAAGAAATAGCCGAGGAAGTATGCTTGTTAGAAGAAGAAACAGACGCATGCCATAGAGCTATATATCATCATGATAAAGAGCACGGATGTAATCACAAATCACACCTGATTATACCAGTTGTAGATTGTAGCCAATGTGCCATTGCAATAATGAACCACTTGCCTGAGAAGCAGATAGTATCGGTAAGTAAAGTGGCAAACCATGTTCCGATTGTTGCTTTTTACATTGCACAGGATTACATCAATAGTTATGTATCAGGCAATTCGTTAAGAGGCCCTCCCACCATATCCTGAAACCCTAACACAACCTGAATTAAGAAAAAACCATACTGAAAAGTGTGGTAGATAACTATTTAAAAAGATTAAAATGAAAAAATTATCATACACTCTAATTGTGGTGGCATTATTATCCATTACAATTTTTTCTTCTTGTAAAAAAGAAGATCCAATTATACCTCATGAACATGAGTTAATTACTACCTTGACCTATACACTAACACCGACAGGGGGTGGAGATGTGGTTGAATTGAAGTTCCAGGATCTTGATGGTGAAGGAGGTAACGCTCCTGTTATTATCACAGAACCACTTGCAGCCAACACTACTTATACTGGCGTTATTACTATGCTTAATGAGCTGGAAACACCGCCTCACGATATTGCCGGTGAAGTACAGGGAGAAGCTGCCATGCATCAGTTTTTCTTTATTGTTGAGGGAGGAGCGAATGCTGAAATAAGCTATAGTGATGAAGATATCAATGGGAACCCACTTGGATTGGCCACCAGTCTTGAGACAACAGGTGCATCAACAGGAACCTTGACTATTGTATTACGTCATGAGCCTAAAAAACCCAACGATGGTACTTTGACTGATGCCGGCGGAGGATCTGATATAGAAGTTGAGTTTGATATAAGTATTCAGTAAAAACAATGAAATTTTTTCTATTTATCACCCTCTTATTTGGTGGGATTGCGGGTCAGGCACAGGATTGTTCTTATGTTCTATCGGGGAGGGTGATAGATAGAGTTTCCAGGGCTCCTTTAAGTTATGCAACTCTCCGGTTGGTAGAGGATAAAACGATGGGGGCTATTACCGATGATGCAGGTAATTTTAATATTGAAAACCTCTGCAATGGTGCATATCATGTTGAAATCAGCTACATAGGTTATGAAACAGAAATCAAATACATTGAAATTGATGGAAGTACCGGTATCGAGTTTGAGCTAAGTCAGCATGATGAAATATTAAGCGAAATTGTTGTACATGGCGAAAAAGATGAAATAACGACAGAGGTTCACAATGTTGTTAGCGAAGACAAGATTCGGACAGAAGGGAACAAAAGCCTGGCCGATGTAATTGAAGGGGTATCGGGTGTGAGTGTACTAAAAACCGGTTCTGGTGTTTCAAAACCAATGATTCATGGACTATACGGAAACCGCATTACTATTTTAAATAATGGTATAGCCCAGGCCGGGCAGCAATGGGGTAACGATCATGCACCGGAGATAGACCCTTTTGTGGCTGATCATATTTCTGTGGTGAAAGGTGCCGCTGCTCTGCAGTATGGCGGCAACTCACTTGGCGGTGTGGTAATGGTTGACCCATACAAGATTTCAAAGGATCCCCATTTGCACGGGAAAAGTACCTATGTTTTTCAATCGAATGGATTAGGCCATACAATTAACACGCAAATAGAAAAAGCAGATACCTGGGCTTCCTGGCGATTATCAGGAACAGCGAAGTATATGGGTGATAATCGTACTCCGGATTACTTTTTAACAAATACAGGAAAGCGGGAGGCTAATATTGCTGTGCAGCTGGAAAAACAGATGCGTGAAAATTGGAATACTAGTGCGTATTACAGTCTTTTCAATACCAATATTGGCATACTACGAGGTTCACATATCAGTAACTTAAGCGATTTGGAAGAGGCCATTGGCAGGGATGAACCGTTTTTTACAAAAGATAAATTCTCTTATCAAATTGCCTCGCCTCACCAAAAGGTAAATCATCACCTTCTAAAACTGAAGTCTGAGTTGATGATGGATGATAATAAATACCTGACGGTTCAGTATGGTGGACAATTAGATAAGCGTAACGAATTTGATGTGAGGAGAAATGGCCGGTCTGAGATTCCCGCCATGAGTTTAAGGCTTTATTCCCACAGTTTGTCTGGCACTTACGAAATAAATCACGATGAGGGTGACAACCTGAAGCTGGGTGTGCTGACTAATTTTACAGACAACACCAATAGCCCGGGAACCGGTATTCTGCCACTAATTCCTGATTATAGGTCATTTAATGCGTCTGGATTTGCTATCTGGCAGAAAAAGAAAAACGAATGGCTCTACGAGGCAGGAACCCGGTATGATTATAAGAATATAAGAGTTTGGTCCATTTCAAGAAGTGTACCCAGGGTAGTAGAGCACCATCATCATCTATTCCATAACCTGGCACTAAATGCGGGTGTAAAATATCAATTTAGGAGTCCACTGAAATTAAGTTTGAATACAGGGTACGTTCAACGGTCTCCGGAGGTGAATGAGTTGTATAGCTATGGGTTGCACCAGGGCGTGAGCGGCATAGAAGAAGGAAGCCCCGACCTGGAAGCCGAGAATTCAATAAAAACTGTTCTGGCTGCTAATTGGCAGCTAAAAGGGAGGTTGTCATTACAAGCTCTTGGTTATTTTCAGCTTGTTAATGATTTTATTTTTTTAGAACCACAGGAAGATTTTAGGCTGACTATACGGGGAGCATATCCTGTATTTATTTACAAACAGACAGATGCCAGGATTTCTGGTGGCGACTTGACGGTGCATTATGAGGTGTCAAAACCAATAAAAATTAATCTAGCCTATGCATTTGTGCGGGGGCAAGATATTAGTCATAATGTACCTCTGATCAATATGCCATCTGACAATATTTCATCAGGTATTACCTTATTTCCCAAAGATGGAAAGAATATGACGGATAAAACCATCAGCATTAAAGGTAAATATGTGTTTGAACAAACAAGACTGCTTCCTGAACAGGACTTTCTGGCACCGCCAGATGGCTTCTTTTTACTATCCGCAGAAATCGGAAGTATTATTCATTTAAAACAGACTCATGTTAATTTAACACTGAAAGCAGAGAACCTGCTAAATGTTACGTATCGCGATTACCTGAACCGCATGCGCTATTTTGCCGATGAACCAGGTAGGAATTTTAGTGTGAGTGTAAATTATACTTTCTGATGATATCGGGTTAATTTTACTATCTATCGAGTGTAGTAAAATGAAACACAACAAAATCATTCAACAACTCTCAAAGAATAAAACGGTTTTCGAATCACTGCTGAGCAACAGAAACGAAGCGGAGGTAAAATGGAAACCTTTCGAAGATCAATGGTGTATGCTCGAGGTAGTTTGCCACCTTGTGGATGAGGAAAAAGAAGACTTCAGAGCAAGGGTAGAATATGTTCTTCGTGATCCCGATGAGCAGTTACCCATGTTTGATCCTCAAAAATGGGTAACCGAAAGAGATTACATTGGTCAAGACTTTGAAACGAAATTAACAGAGTTTTTGGACGAGAGGACTTATTCGGTTAATTGGTTAAAATCATTAAAGGACTCAAATTGGCAAAACACATACCACCATCCAAAGCTAGGACCAATGACGGCTGAGTTATTCCTGGCTAACTGGCTGGCGCATGACCATATTCATATCCGGC
>JBDLIU010000195.1:0-8591 GCA_039714715.1 Bacteroidota bacterium | reverse complement strand
CTACCTTTTGGTTCAGGTCGAAATAAGGTGAATGGATGGTTATCCCCTGCATAATCTTCATATCCATTGATTTATTATTTCGTTCATCCATCAGGTCAGTCAATTTTACTTCAATTATTTCGTCAACTTCATAAGGATCTTTTACAAATTGTGGCGGAGAGTCCAGTACAGCAACAATAGGCAAAACCAGGTAATTGCTTGCTACAACATACAGGTCTGTTAGTTCTCCAATGGTTTCTACATTATGATGAGGAACTCCGATTTCTTCATGTGTTTCTCGAAGGGCAGTTTCTTCAAGGTTTTTATCCTCCTCGTCCATTTTGCCACCAGGAAAACTCATTTGCTTGGCATGCACACCATCATAATCGGGTCTTTGAATTAAGGGGAAATACCATGAATTATTTTTAAGATAAAAAAGAATCATCACGGCCCCATTTCTGGCATTTTTCTTTTTTTCAATAGAAAACCTACTCTTATCCGTAAGCGTAGGCATCATAATTTCCTGAGCCAACTGCCCGGGTAAAGGCTGTGAAAGTGCAGATCTCAGAAATGCAGGCAATGATTCCATGGACTTCAAATGTATGAAATCCATGAAATCAATTTATTATCAATTCAATTATTTAAATATTACTTGTCCTGATTCTACAGAGTAAATGGCATAAATAATTTTTATCTCATTATTTTGAACCATTTCTGCCAGAATCTCACTTCGCTCAGTTATTTCCTTCGCCACCTCTTCAGCATTCAGGTGAACCACTTCATCAGCAAAATCAGGATCAGATGCTGATTTCCCCGTGTTTTCTTTTACCTTATCGATAACCGGATGTATTTTCTCGAGTAAGCCGGTAAGACTACCTGCCTCTACACCAGCAACAGCACCTTTTACAGCACCACAACTCGTGTGGCCAAGTACAACAATTACTTTAGACCCAGCCATTGAACATGCAAATTCCATACTGCCAATGATGTCATCATTCAGCACATTGCCGGCAATTCTTATACTGAATATATCTCCTATTCCCTGGTCGAAAATTAATTCTGCCGGAACACGTGAATCAATACAGCTTAGTATTGCTGCCAATGGAAACTGCCCTGTACTGGTTGTTTTAACCTGTTCCAGCAAATCCCTGTTAGTCATGCTAGCATTGACAAATCGCTCATTTCCCTCTTTTAATATTGATATTGCCTTGTCGGCAGTCATTTGTGATTGTATCTCTTTTGTTTGTGTTGTCATAATCAGTTTATTATTTTATCAGTAATCTAATGTTTCTTTATCACCGCGAGACATCAGTTTAACCTTGATGCCCTTATCCGCAGCAGTGTGTTTAAAATTATCAATTATCTCAAGTACATCGTAATCTACCCTTACGGATTTACTCATGTCGATAGTTACTTCACTTTCAGGTTCAATTTTACATAATTCATTCCTAATTGCCGCCTTATTCAGGAATGTAACTTCCTCTGAAAAGGTTATTTTTACCTTATGATGGTCATCTGAATTCAGCTTGTCTTCCATATGAAGAAAATGAGAATTCCTGTAGTTCCTAAGCAGAATAATGAACAATCCCACTATTAATCCCAAACCAATACCGATAAGGAGGTCTGTGAATATTATACCCAAAATGGTTACTACAAATGGTATAAGTTGTTCCTTTCCCAATTCATGCATGTGGCTAAATAGTGTCGGATTAGTAAGTTTATATCCAACCATCAATAAAATTGCAGCTAACCCCGCCAATGGAATAAAGTTTAAAAATTTAGGTAATAATAGCACTAATAAGAGTAATAGAAATCCATGCATTATAGCTGACATCTTGCTCCTAGCCCCGGATTGAATATTCGCAGAGCTTCTGACTATCACCTGAGTTATAGGAAGACCACCTATTAAACCCGAAACAATATTACCTATACCTTGTGCTTTAAGTTCTGTGTTAGTAGAAGTTTCACGCTTTTGTGGATCGAGTTTATCTGTAGCCTCAACACTTAATAGAGTTTCTAAACTTGCAACAATGGCAAGTGTAATGGCCACAATATAAACCTCCGGATTTAATAACTGGCCAAAATCAGGAAATGTAATCAAGTTACCAATCCCGGCAATTGATTCAGCTACCGGCACCATCACAAGATGTTCGGGGCTTAATGCAATTGAAGGCATAAAATTCATCGTAAAATATTGAAATACTACACCCCATACCACAACCACAATAGGGCCCTGTATTAGTTTAAAGATAGCATGTTTGTCAGCCAATACTTTTTCCCATAAAATAAGCATTGCCAATGAGGTTGCTGACAGAAAAATTGCACTTGGGCTTAGATACTCAAGCATAGAAGCCAATTCAGAAAATGTATTTCTACCATCAAATTGAAAAAATGAAAAGTCTCCCGGATAAGACCTGTCCAGACCTACCGCATGAGGAATTTGTTTAAGAATGATAACAATTCCAATACCAGCCAACATTCCCTTAATCACTGATGAAGGAAAATAATAGCCTATTACACCTGCTTTTAATATACTGAGGATTACCTGGATAATGCCAGCTATTACTACAGCAAGAAGAAAAACTTCAAAACTACCAAGGCTTGTTATCGAGTTAAGCACTATTACAGCCAGTCCGGCTGCTGGCCCACTAACACCCAGAGCGGACCCACTTAGATATCCTACCACAATACCACCAACAATACCAGCAATAACACCAGATATCAATGGTGCACCACTGGCCATAGCTATGCCCAAACATAGTGGGATAGCAACAAAGAGTACGACAATACTTGCCGGAATATCATATTTTAAATTTTTAATATTCATTTAATTGTTTTTTAACCACTGATTTTATTATCAGCAGTAATTAGAAATAGATTTTTGATTTCAGATGTTATAACCTGAAAGGTTGACCCTGTGATGATTATACAGGGGTAATAAGAAAATGTATATTAACACTCAGGGGGTGGGGTCAGTACATCCATGTGTACTTCTTGTGGATACTGAATATAAATTTGATTTCCCATGTTCTTTAATATTTTAACAATATCAGAGAAATCATTCCCTCTTCGTTCGATTATTTTTTTCTCCTTTAATTCTTCTTCATTTGTGTCTTCACTGGTATCAGACTCCATTGGCAAGTTAGCAAATGAGTGTAATATAATATTATTCTCTTCTGACAGAATTAGGTAACTAAACTGCTCAAAGGAGATTAGAGCAGCAATAAGAAATGCCATTAAAATGGTGATTTTGCCTAATTTCATTTTCAATTACAAATAATAGCGATTACTAACCTACAAATATAAAGCCTTCTATCAATTTGAAAAGAACGAATTCTGTTACTATTTTGTTACATATTAGCGAACTTTCGCCAAAATGAGTATTTCTGCTGAAAATATCAGGTTAATATTTGGGTTAAAGCTTAAAGAGCTTAGAAGCGAAAAAAAAATGTCGCTGGCCAGACTATCAAAGCTTACCGGCATTTCTAAATCATACATTAACGAGATTGAAAACGGTAAAAAATATCCTAAACCAGAAAAAATCGCTCGATTCGCAGAAGCTTTTGGGGTAAGCTATGAATACCTGGTATCATTAAAGTTGAACAAAAGATTATCACCTATTTCAGACCTGATTCGCTCCAATGTTCTAACAGAATTACCGCTGGATTTCTTTGGTGTAGAACCCATTGACCTTCTCAACCTTTTGTCTGCTGCTCCCATTGAGTTTACGGCTTTTGTAGATGCCCTGATCCAGGTTGGAACTGGATATAACATCAGGGTTGAAAGCCTTTATTTCTCAGTATTAAGATCTTACCAGGAGATGCATGATAATTATTTTCATGAGATAGAGCTGGCTGCAAAGGCTACCCGTAAAAAACAATTCGCCAATAATGATAAAAATAATTTAGCGGGCAATATCAGGACAGTATTGGAAACAAACTTTAAATACGATATTGATGATGATGGAATTAAAGATGCTGAAGATATGCAATCGGTTCGTTACATTTTTATTGAGGGTAAAAAACCAAAGCTCCTACTTAATGTTAATCTGAATGATCAGCAAAAATTGTTCATTCTAGCCAGGGAACTTGGTATCTCAACCATGAATTTAAATCCAAGAAACTTTACATCCTCCTGGATTGACACACAATCTTTCTCCCATGTGCTGAACAACTTTAAAGCATATTATTTTGCAGGTGCCATTATTATGGATGAAAGAATCTTCACAAAAGAATTAATTGATTTTTCAAAAAAGCCAACAATAAGTCCTTCTGATGTTCTGTCCCTCATGAATAAAAGTCAGTGTAGTGCAGAACCATTTATGTTGAGGATTACCAATCTCGTTCCAAGGTATTTTCGTAATACACAACTCTTCTTTACGAGGTACAACGAAGTAGTAAAAGAAAAATCTTTTAAAATGACCAAGATATTACATGGATCAGGATTAAAAATATCTGCAGTTCCTTCGCTTGATATACGAGCATGTCAACGCTGGGCTACACTTAATGCCTTCAAAATACTTTCAGCCGCACAGTATGATCAACCACAATGTGTTATATGTAAAGTAAAATTTGAAGAAAATCCAGATAACTACCTGGTGATTTCAATTGCTCAAAATATGTTGCCCACTAAAAATATGAATAGTTGTACCTCTGTTGGATTCCTGATAAACAAGCGACTGATTGACAAAGCCTCTTTTATCAATGACCCTTCAATCCCTCAGCATATTGTAACCAGACAATGGTTCATTGATCAAAACATGATGGTAGAAGACGGTGTAAACAAAACTACCCTGCTTGCTCAAGATCATTCTACTAACCAAATTAAGGAAGGTGTTAGAAAAATCGTTGAGAGCAAATCATGATAATTACCCATGTCATTTCAGATTTGTTCAGAGCATGATTGAAATATCCGATTTGACACTTATATTTGAAGATTAACTTAATCTTACTCAACTTAAAATGACTTGGTTTATTAGCGCACTCACAAGTGGCATAGGAAGAAAAGTAATTATGTCACTCACGGGTCTTTTTCTCATTTTGTTCTTGATAGTACACCTGGTTGGTAATTTACAGCTGTTGTATTCAGATAATGGGGAATCATTTAATGTGTATTCTCATTTCATGGCCCGCAATCCATTAATTCAAATTATTTCCAAGGGCAATTTCTTTTTTATCCTCTTACACGCATTTGTATCAATGACGCTGGCACTTAAGAATAAGAAAGCCAGGCCGATTGGCTATAAAGTTTCAGGTGGCTCAGCTAATAGTTCCTGGGCATCTCGGAGCATGGTGCTGCTGGGCACATTGATATTTGTATTTCTTGTGTTACATCTCTATGGGTTCTGGTATCACCTTAAGTTTGGTGAAGTACCAGCCATTATGATAGATGGGGTTGAAATGCACAATGCCTACCTATGGGTATCAAGTGCCTATGCTAATCCTTTGGTATCTGCATTCTATATTATTGCCATGATTGTATTGGGGTTTCATCTCTGGCATGGATTCAGCAGTGCTTTCCAGTCACTTGGCCTCAACCATGTAAAATACACAGGTTGCATTAAAGTTGTTGGTAAGCTTTATGCTGTTATTATTCCGGCATTATATGCCATTATTCCTATTTTGTTATACCTGAAAAGTTTGTAGAAATTATGGCATTAAATTCAAAAATTCCTGAAGGTCCACTGGCCGAAAAATGGACAAAACATAAATTCAATGTAAAGCTGGTAAACCCTGCCAATAAAAGAAAATATGATATTATCGTAGTGGGTACCGGTCTTGCCGGAGCCTCTGCAGCTGCTTCTTTGGCAGAACTGGGTTATAATGTAAAGTCATTCTGTTACCAGGATAGCCCAAGAAGGGCACACAGTATTGCTGCCCAGGGTGGTATCAATGCTGCCAAGAACTATCCCAATGATGGTGATAGTATTTTCAGACTATTCTACGATACTATTAAAGGTGGTGATTACCGCTCAAGAGAAGCTAATGTTTATCGTCTGGCAGAGGTAAGTAATAATATTATCGACCAGTGCGTGGCACAAGGTGTACCATTTGCACGTGAGTATGGAGGGTTGCTCGACAATCGCTCTTTTGGCGGAGCGCAAGTATCTCGTACTTTCTATGCTCGGGGCCAAACAGGACAGCAACTATTGTTAGGTGCCTATAGTGCACTAAGCCGCCAGATATCGAAAGGTAAGGTGGAAATGCACCCCCGCACCGAGATGCTTGATGTTGTACTTGTTGATGGTAAAGCCCGTGGCGTTGTAGTGAGAGATATGGTTACCGGTGAGATAAGTTCTCATTCAGCCCATGCGGTAGTTCTGACAACAGGTGGATATGGTAATGTATTCTACCTCTCTACTAATGCAATGGGTTCTAATGCCACTGCCGCCTGGAGAGCACATAAAAAAGGAGCGTATTTTGCCAATCCATGCTTTACACAGATTCACCCAACCTGTATTCCTGTTTCAGGTGATCATCAGTCTAAATTGACATTGATGTCAGAATCACTAAGAAATGATGGCAGGATTTGGGTACCAAAGGTGGCTAAGCCAGGATTAACTGCCAAAGAGGCTGTTAATATCCCAGAAGAGGAAAGAGATTACTATCTCGAAAGAAAATACCCTTCTTTTGGTAACCTTGTTCCAAGAGATGTGGCCTCCCGTAACGCCAAGATGGTTTGTGATGAAGGCCGTGGTGTGGGTGCAACAGGTCAGGCCGTATTCCTTGATTTCGCTGATGCGATCGAAAGAATGGGTAAGGATGCAATCAGTCAGAAATATGGTAACTTGTTTGATATGTATATGCAGATTCAGGGTGATGATCCATATGAAGTCCCTATGATGATCTACCCGGCAGTACACTATACTATGGGTGGTCTTTGGGTTGATTACAACCTAATGACAACTGTTGATGGACTCTATGCTGCCGGAGAAGCCAACTTCTCTGACCATGGTGCCAACAGGCTCGGTGCCAGTGCCCTGATGCAGGGACTAGCAGATGGTTATTTCGTGTTGCCATATACTATTGGTGATTACCTGGCTGGCATGTCTTACGATCAGGTCAACACAGACCATAAGGAATTTAAAAAAGCAGAAGAAGCTATAAAGGAACGCGTTCAAAAATTTCTCAGCATCAATGGCACTAAGACTGTTGATGACTATCATAAAGAGTTAGGTAAGATTATGTGGGATTATGTGGGTATGGCCCGTAATGAAGAAGGCCTCAAGCTTGCTAAAGAAAGAATAAAGGAAATAAGGGAAGACTTCTGGAAGAATGTAAAGGTGATTGGTGAGAATGAAGAAATGAACCTATCATTAGAGAAAGCAGGAAGGGTTGCTGATTTCCTTGAATTGGCTGAGCTGATGGTAGATGATGCCCAAAACAGGGCAGAATCCTGTGGAGGGCACTTCCGTGAAGAGTCACAAACTGAGGAAGGTGAAGCTAAACGTATTGATGATCAATATTCTTATGTATCTGCATGGCAGTACCAGGGTGATGATCAGCCAGAATCATTAATTAAGGAAGACCTTGAATTTGAGAATGTTCAACTGACTCAACGTAGTTACAAATAATATCAATCATTTAAAGAATACTTAACTATGAACTTGACTTTACATATTTGGAGACAAAAGAATAATAAAGACAAAGGTCAATTTAAAGCATACCAGGTAAGTGATGTGTCACCAGACATGTCATTCCTTGAGATGATTGATGTTTTAAACGAAGACTTATCACGAGGTGGTGATGACCCCGTACATTTCGATCACGATTGCCGTGAAGGTATCTGTGGTACCTGCAGTATGGTAATCAATGGCCGTCCTCATGGACCAAAACAAGCTATCACCACTTGCCAGCTCCACATGCGTAGTTTTAAAGATGGTGATGACATTACCATTGAACCCTGGCGTGCCAAAGCGTTCCCTGTAATAAAAGACCTTGTGGTAGACCGGGGAGCTTTTGACAGAATTATCCAGGCTGGTGGTTATGTAAGTGTTAATACTGGTGGTACTCCTGATGCCAATGAAATACCAATTGCTAAAGGTATTGCAGATGATGCTATGGATGCTGCAGCCTGTATTGGATGTGGTGCTTGTGTAGCTGCATGCAAAAATGCTTCTGCCATGTTGTTTACCAGTGCTAAGATTTCTCAACTAGCGCTCCTTCCTCAAGGCCATGCCGAGAGAAGTACAAGAGCAGAGAAGATGATCTGGCAAATGGAAGAAGAAGGTTTTGGGGCCTGTACCAATACCGGTGCTTGTGAGGCAGAGTGCCCTAAGGAAATAAGTTTGGTGCATATTGCCCGTACGCATCGTGAGTATATTTCAGCTAAAGCCTGTTCTGCCAACGTATAATCAAAATATAACTGCAGGTTGTCTCGCAGCCTTTTTTATGATCTAGTATCTAATTCGTGATTCGCGAATCGTGAATTGAGTAGAATACCAATTTAACCCTAAGATAACGCATATATTTCATTCTAATTTTCCAATCTTTTCGTTAAAAATACTCGCCATAGTTGCCACTATTCTTGCGTATTTCGCCTTAAACTTGATCCGCCAGCTAGCGGACAAAATAATTATACGTCATTTTAGAGATAAATTGGTATAATTTGTT
>JBDLIU010000194.1:0-8606 GCA_039714715.1 Bacteroidota bacterium | reverse complement strand
GTAGAGTCGAATCTGAATCTTTATCGAACTCTTGATGTACAGTCAGCGACTAGCCTGGATGTTGATGGTTCAGGTGGTTCAAGTGTTTTCACTTTGATTTCCAGTGCCTCAGATGATAGCCGTATTGCAGCTTTGCCTGCAGGTGCTTCAATTACAGGTGATCTGGTATTCCAGAAGTATTTTACAGGTGGAAAAAACTATTGGCGCCATATTTCAAGTGCTGTATTGGGCGCTTCAGTGGCAGATCTCCAGGGAGAAATGCTGGTTTCAGGTTTCTTCACTGGTAATAACAATGGAACAGGAGGTATTCACCCTGATACAGAGCCTTCATTATATTATTATGATAATACTATTGGGCTTTCTTCAGAAACCATGGATGACAGGTGGGTTAATTATCCATCTTCTTCCAATTCAGAATTATTCACAACTACCGGTACTGTTGCAAGAGGATATGCAGCATGGCAATGGAATAGTGGTTCTATCACTTACGATTTAACAGGTTCTCTTAACCAGGGAAGCATAGATTTTAATCCATCAGGAGCAAATGAAGGCTGGAATCTGTTAGGAAATCCGTATCCTTCAGATATTGACTGGGATAATGCAGGTTGGACCAAAAGCAATATTGTTGGTAATGCTGTATATGTGTGGGATGGTTTAAACTACTGGACATGGAATGGCTCAGCAGGTACAGGAGGATTTACAGGTTTGATTGCCAAAGGCCAGGGTTTTTGGATTATGGCAGATAATGCTTCGGTTGGATTAACTGCAACAGAAAGCGTAAAAACATCGTCTGAGGCATCGACATATCGTACATTCACACCGGAAACTACCCAATTATTTGAAATAAACGTCAGTGCCAGTGGGTATTACGATCAGGCAATTATACAATTCCTGGATACGGCTTCATTCAACTATGATATAGCTGATGCGCCCAAAATGTCTAATCTGGTATTTAACCTTTCAACCTTGTCAGCTGATGCTAAGGAGTTGAGTATTAATGCACTGGCAGGTGATGATTGTTCGTTTGCAGTGCCGGTATCACTAACCAATACATGGGAAGACCAATATACACTTAACTGGAACGTGAGTCGTGAATTGCTGGATATGTATCAAATCTCTATGGAAGATCAGTTTACATCTGAAACGTATAATATCCATACAGAATCTAATGGCTTTACATTTGCAATTACCTCAGATGCTGAAAGTGCGAAATCTGATAGGTTTGTATTAAGCTTTACTACTAATCCTGTCAGCAATGATTATCAGCTTTTAGCAGAGCAAAACTGTGAAATCGGAACCAATGCCAACCTTACAATTTTTAATAGTCAGTTTGGAGTGAATTATGAGGTGAAATCGGGGCAAGACTTAATTGAAACAGTATACGGAACAGGAGACGATGTCTATGTTACAATTGATAGCGCCTGGTTAAATTCAGGGGCTAATTTAATCTCCGTTAAGGCTTCGAGCGCTAATTGTAGCTCAACAGAAGGTGTTGAAAAAGCTGTAGAAGTTGAGATTATTGAAGAGCCAGTTATAACTTTTAATGCAGAAAATAATATGCTCGTTAATCAAGGTGGGAATGAAGGATTATGGTATTTAGACGGACAGCTCTATAGCAAAGAACCTTCTTCTTCTATTAAACCGGATTTATATTTAGGAGGTGTTTATACAATGGTTGTAGATAATGATCAATGCTCATTAGAGTCGAATGAGTACCTGGTTACTGCAATTGAAGAATTAGCTATTGATGCAAATGTTTCTGTTTCACCTAATCCTACGACTGATTTTATTACAGTTAACCTTGATGCCAATCGCGACTGGAATAATTCAATTATAGAGGTGATAGATCTTACAGGGAGTGTTTTTTATCAGAATAAAATTCAATCCAATAATTACACAATCAATGTAAAGGGTTATGATTCAGGAATTTATATCCTTCGTATTTATAGCAATGAGGAATCAAAACAACTAAGATTTATTAAACTCTAGGTGAAGTAAACCATAAGGTGAGTTTACCACTCTTAAAAAATGAATTTATTTGTTGAATAATTATTGGTAGATTAAGGATTTATTAACCTGATCTACCATGAATTCAAGAAGAAAATTCCTTAAAAGTACTGCAGCGTTATCTGGACTAGCTATGTTGCCAGCCTATAATAGTTTGGCTGACGATAGTAATAATCTTAAAGATATTTTAAATCTTAACAATCTCAATTCTGACAAAGAATACTGGAAGTCAATCAGATTGCAATTCCCGCTGAAGGAAGGGCAAACCTATTTCAATAATGGTACCATGGGGCCAATCCCGGGTTATACAATGAACAAAGTAATTGATGACCTGAGATATAATGCTATTCATGGCGCTGAAACCGATTATAAAGGGGAGGGGCCGGAACTCCTGACTGGCTATTTTAAATATGAAGACATCCGTAAAAAAGTTGGTGATATTATCAATGCTTCTTTTGATGAGATAGCCTTAACTCAAAATGCTACATTCGGGATGAACTATGTGGCTAATGGCCTCGACCTTAAAAAAGGAGATGAAATTATCAATACAGATCAGGAACATGGTGGTGGTTTTGCTGCCTGGCAGTTACTGGCAAAGCGAAGAGGTTGTGGTTATGTACAGGCGAAAATTCCAGTTCCTGCAAATGATCCACAGCAAATAATAGATTCGATTTTTTCACAGGTTACCAGGAAAACAAAAGTGATTGCCATCCCTCATATAGTTTCGGTGTATGGGGTAATCATACCAGTGAAAGAAATATGCCAAAAAGCAAAAGAAATGGAGATTTTTACCATTATTGATGGTGCCCAGGCAGTAGGACAGATTGATGTAGACGTAAAAGATTTGGGTTGCGATGCCTACTACTCAAGCCTGCATAAATGGTTGTTGGCTCCGGGAGGCAGCGGTATTCTTTATATTGACAAGGCAAGAATGCCGGAAATCTGGTCAACAATAGCCAGTTACAATTGGGATTACCAGGAAGATCATGGCTTTAGACTAATGCAGAATGGAACAGGCAATACGTCTGTTTTGGCAGGTCTTAATGCCTCTATCGATTTCTTTAATGCCATTGGTAGAGATCGATGGTTGGCAAGGGTGAAAGAACTGGGAGATTATCTAAGAGCTGGGCTGAAAGAACTTAACAACGTGACAATTGTATCCTCAACTAATCCGGATATGTGTGCTGGTATAACCACCTATTATGTGGATGGTCTTACCGGACCTGAATTACAGAAGAAACTCTGGGAGAAAGAAAAACTACAACCACGCTCAGTAGGAAAGGAGCTATTAAGACATTCAGTTCATATATATAACAATGAAGATGAGATAGATAGAACATTTAAGGTTATCAAATCATTGTGATTTAACCGGATAAAAAAAAGCTATTGTTTCTCTCTTTTATTATACCTATTTTCATGCCATTATGGAGGAATATACACTTACGATTAATAAGCAACAGTACCAGGTAACTGTTGAACCGGATACGCCCATGTTATGGGTGTTGCGGGAGCATTTAAAACTTGTTGGAACAAAATTTGGATGTGGTGTAGGAGAATGTGGGGCATGCACGATTCATGTGAATGGTGTAGCCCAGAAATCATGTCTCTTGCCTGTGGCAGCAGTAGGTAGTAGTTCTATCACTACCATTGAAGGTCTATCTGAGAAAGGTGATCATACGATCCAAAAAGCATGGATTGAACATGATGTAGCTCAATGTGGTTATTGCCAGGCTGGCCAGATGATGGCTGCAGCGTCACTATTGGATACGAATCCTAACCCTGGCGACAGTGCTATTAAAATGGCCATGAATGGCAATATCTGCCGATGCGGTACTTATACCCGTGTTAATAAAGCTATTAAAACGGCTGCAAAGAATAAAAACTCTTAAATCGTAGAACTATGACACTCATAAAGACAAAACATAATCGTAGATCTTTTCTTAAGGTTTCAGCAGCAGCAGGTGGCGGACTGGTTCTCGGATTTAACTGGCTGGTTTCCTGCACATCGCAGGAGGAATTATCAAGCATTCCTGAAGAATGGTTTAATATCAATGCTTTTCTTAAGATAGGAGACAACGGTATAGTAACCATTTATTCTCCCAATCCTGAAGCAGGTCAGAATGTGAAGACTTCAATGCCTATGATTGTGGCTGAGGAGCTTGATATTGCATGGAAAGATGTAGTAGTTGAGCAAGCTAATTTAGATACAGATAAATATCGCAGGCAGGTGGCCGGAGGTAGCCAATCTATAAGGCAGGGATGGCAGAGTTTAAGGATGGCGGGTGCTACGGCCAGGAGATTGCTTCTTGATGCCGCAGCAAAACAGTGGAGCTTACCAGTTGATGAACTTACAACAGAAGATGGTGCAATTAAGCATTCATCGGGCAAATCTGCAGGTTATGGTGAGCTGGCTTCATTAGCTGCAACATTAGAAATCCCTGAAGAGGTAGAACTGAAAGAGCCAAAGGACTTTAAAATAATAGGCCAGCCTACAAAAAATGTAGATGGACAGGAAATAGTAACAGGCAAACCATTGTTTGGCCTTGACTATGAAGCAGATGGAATGCTGATTGCCATGTTGGTACATCCTCCTTCATTTGGATTAAAAATTAAATCTCTTGATGGTAGTGTAGCCAAAGGAATGCCCGGTATTGTAGATGTATTCCGTGTAAGTACATTAGCAGAAGGAGAGGACAGGGAATGGGGTGATGCAAGGGCTTTCCCTGAGCTGGCAGTCGTTGTGGGAAAAACAACATGGCAAGTTATGAAAGCAAAGCAGTCACTGAATATCGATTGGGAAAGGGTGACTCCTGCTGAAAGCACAACCGATCATGTTAAGAATTTAACTGAGCTGCTGTCAAAAGCTCCGAATAAACCATCAAGGAAAGATGGTGATGTTGATAGTGCATTTAAAAATGCAGCAAAAGTGATAGAACGTACCTATAGTGCTCCTTTCCTTCCGCATAATCCAATGGAGCCAATGAATTTCTATGCCAATGTTACAGAAACAAAAGCTGAGCTCGCAGGTCCAATACAAACTCCAGAATCAATGCGCAACTCAGTTGCTAAGGTGCTTGGTCTTAATATAGAAGATGTAACAATTGAGATGACCCGTATAGGTGGTGGCTTTGGCCGAAGATTATATGGTAACTATGGAATAGAGGCTGCTGTTATCTCCAAAAAGGCTAAAGCACCTGTTAAATTGGTTTATACAAGGGAAGATGATATAACCCATGGTACTTACCGTCCTGCTTATAAGGTAAGATACAAGGCTGCTATTGATGAAAACAATAAGATCTCTGCATTTCATATCAGGGGAGCTGGTATTCATGGTAGTCCGGTGTTTTCGAACAGGTTTCCGGCAGGTACGGTAGATAACTATCTGGCTGAAACCCATGGATTAGATTCAAATATCTCAACAGGAGCATGGCGGGCACCACGATCTAACTTTATTGCGGGGGCAGAAGCTTCATTTCTGGATGAGCTGGCTGAAGAACTGGGAAAAGACCCGATTGATTTAAGCCTTGAGTTGTTTGAAAGTGCAATTAATAATCCTATTGGCAAGAAGAACGATTATGACCCTAAGCGTTATAAAGGGGTTATTAATCTTTTAAAGGAAAAGGCTAACTGGGGATCAGAACAACCGGGTGTGCATAGAGGATTTGCTGCTTATTATTGTCATAATTCGTATGTGGCAGAGATTGTTGATGTGAAAATGGAAAACAACAAACCTGTAATTGCCAAGGTGTGGTGTTCCGCTGATTGCGGAATCGTTATTAATCCGGAAGGAGCTAAAAATCAGCTTGAAGGAGGAATTATTGACGGTATAGGACATGCCATGTATAGTGCTCTCACAGTGACGGATGGTAAACCTGATCAGGATAACTTTACAAGTTATAAGTTGATCAAACAACAGGAAGCTCCTTTGGAGATAGAATCCTTCTTTGTGGAAAATGAAATTGATCCAACAGGTCTTGGTGAGCCCGGACTACCACCAGCAATTGGAGCATTAGCTAATGCGCTTTATAAGGCGACAGGTAAACGGTATTATAATCAGCCTTTTGCTCTGGATGGCCATGAGCTGGGTGTGAGGATTACGACATAAACTGGCATAGAACTGGTCGTAGTTTGGAAACTACGACCAAAATAGGTTTTTATATTGATCAAGTGTATCAATATCAGTAAAGTATGCGTCACTCTCAACATCAATCTTTTTAAGGTAGTGGTGGTTCGCGGTTAGAACAGGTTTGCAACCATTCATTTGCTTTAGCTCAAGTATATCAGCCCTGAAATGATTGGAGAATAAGACAGGATTGCCCGTTATTCCGTCTTTAAAAGGCGTAATTATTACTTTGCTATTGTCATTCAACAATCTATTAATCAGCAAGTTATAGTCATTCGCTTTTATTAGGGGCATATCAGCAAGACAAACCAGGCAGGCGTTGTCAGGGTTGGCTTTTTCAATACCAAGCTGAATGGATGAAGTAAGGCCGTCCTGCGGTGAATCATTATAAGTGATCTTAATCTTTTCAGTATCATTGATGCTATTTTCTAGCTCATTGTCAGGCTGTAAAACAAGAACTATTTCATCAACATCACTTTTGGTAAGATTATAGATTACAGTACCCAGAATAGTTGAATCTCCAAATGGGAGCATTAGTTTATTGGTATCACCCGTACGTGACGATTTACCTGCTGCAACTACAATGGCTGAGATCATTTCACTAAATTAGTAATCCTTATACATTTCAGTAGAAAATAGTGGATATTCATCCTGTTATATACCTTGATTACAATGCTACAACCCCCGTAGCACCGGAAGTAGTGAATGAAATGTTGCCATTTTTTCTTTCGGCCTATGGTAATGCTTCCAGCAACGACCACCTGTTGGGGTGGCAGGCAAAGGATGCAGTAGACCAGGCCAGATCCAGTTTTGCTCATCAATTTGGGATTGGGAAAAATGAAATCATATTTACATCTGGCGCCACAGAAGCTATTAATCTGCTACTGAGGGGGCTGTTGATTAATAATAATGCCTCAAAAACCCACATAATCACAGTAGAAACAGAGCATTCTGCAGTTCTGGGTACTTGTGAGGTTTTGTTAAAGAATGGCTTAGAGGTCGAATATTTGCCTGTAAATGAGCAGGGGATAATCAGTTTAGAAAGACTCGAGAAAAGCATTAGAGGGAATACGCAACTTGTTTCCATTATGATGGTAAATAATGAAACCGGAGTATTACAACCCATGAAAGAAATAGGAGAGATATGTAAGCGGAAGAATGTCTTGTTTATGTCAGATACCACCCAGGCAATTGGAAAAATTGACTTTAGACCTATTGACTACGGTATTGACATAATGGTTGGTTCTGCCCATAAGTTCTACGGACCCAAAGGTGTTGGATTTTTGTATGCGAGGAAGGAAATCCTTGACAAGGTTGAGCCATTAATCACAGGGGGTGGACAAGAGGGCGCAAAACGTGGAGGAACCACAAACGTACCGGCAATTGTAGGTATGGCTAAGGCTCTGGAACTAAATCTCTCTCAACTGGAATCAGAATCGAAGAGAATTAGAGGGTTACAGATCAGTTTTGAAGAACATCTGGTATCGGAATTACCAATAATTGTACATGCTAAGGAAGGAAATCGTATGTACAATGTGTCGAATATCTGCTTTAAAGGAATTGACTCTGAGCGATTGATGCAAAAAATAGGAGGTAAGGTAGCGGCTTCGAGAGGATCGGCATGCTCATCAGCTGGTGCCAGGGCATCGCATGTACTATCAGCCATGGGAGTAAGCCATGATGATGCACTATCTTCTGTAAGGTTCAGTTTTGGCAGGTTTACCTCTGAAGATGATCTCGAGAAAGCAATTGACATTATAGTAAGGTCGATAAAGTCATTATCTGTTGGAGTCTAATATCTGAAATGCGATATCATGTTTGTCGATTTATGTTTGCTTGTACATACAAATATAAAATTAGTTGATATATGGATTAAAGTATGATTTCTCTAGTATGCTTGTACATGCAAATAAGAATTGAGATCAATTGTTATCATTATTCTACCTGGGATTAATGGGCGCATTTCTATTCTTAAGTGACTGGCCATCACGGTTTCGCATCACAGCAATGATTTCAGCGATAATTGAATTAGCAATTTCTTCGGGCTGGTTGGCTCCGATATCAAGACCAGCAGGTCCATAAAGTCGATTCAGGTCAGAATCTGTAGAATTAAGACCTAAATCTTCCAATAAATCATCCCTACGTGTGGCAGGGCCCAGCAGTCCAATGTATTGTAGATCAGAATCTAAGGCCTTTTCGAGATTAGACTTATCCTTTGGGTAATTATGTGACATGATAATTGCGGCTGTGTATGCGTCAATATTCACCTTATTGAAATCATCCACTACATCAGCAAATTTAAAAGCCAGTTTGTCGAGTTTCTTTGGATTGGCCACCACAACAGTCTGCCAATCTAAATCATTTGCCTGCCTGAGAAGGGGATAGATATCATAGTTGCTGCCCATAACCACCAGTTGAATAGAAGGTTTTATTAACTCAACAAATAACTTGATTGATTGCTGTTCACTGATTACAG
>JBDLIU010000193.1:0-8607 GCA_039714715.1 Bacteroidota bacterium | reverse complement strand
TTATCTGCAGAAGATGACTACTATAACCCTATTGGCTATTGGAATGGACCAATCTGGGTGCAGTGGCAATACCTGATCTTTAGAGGGCTTATTGATTATGGTTATGAAGACCTGGCCATACAATTGGCAGAAAAAGTAATGGATAATGTGATCTATCACCTGAAGAAAGATCATGTTTTCTGGGAGTTCTACAGTGCAGATGATTACCAGGCTGGCTGGAATAAAACCTATATCTGGACAGGAATAGTTGCCCGCTTCCTGATCGATATGGAAGAATTGAAATCAAACGAACTAACCAAATAAAACTTCTTACTATGTGCTTGAATAAATTTAAACTTCTGCTTGCTGCCGCAGCAATTCTATTACACGTAAATTCATTAGCACAAGCACCTGTTGTTTCCGATTCTTATTTGCAAATCCAGGCAGTAGCAACCGATCCTCTCTATACAACCTATGCAGCAGCAATGGATAGATCCAGACTGTATGGCGACAAGGCCTACAAAATGGACTACTATTCAGACACCGAACCATTAAAATATACCACTGATCAGGCTGGTTCGATGTACACTGTCTGGATGGTAGACAAGCTTGCGATGATCAACAAGAATGAGTTTTTTAAAAGACCGGTTGTAAAAGTATCATTCCCGGATATGGCTTTGTTAGAATACATGCCGTTAAGGGGAGTGCAAGTGGAGGAAACATTTATGGTATATAGTTCTACTGTAGCAGTTGTACAGATGAACATTAAAAATGTAAGCAATGAAAATAAGCTAATTGATCTCTATCCTATCCTGGAGAAAAATGGGCAAGAAGTTCTGGAGTTTAATGAAACACATCAGGCATTTATAACAAAGCATTATGAATCAAGAAAGAGGTTAATAAGTAATTTATATGCCAAAGAACCATATCCAGAGAATCTTCAGAACGTGTTTATGATGGATGAAGCAACCAGGTCAAGAGGGATCTATTCAGGAGGGATGGGAGACTTCTACAACGAAATTAAAACCGACTGGTATGATGAGAATAGGATTGACTCATTGAATGAAAAAACATCTGGTAAGGCAGATTTTATTGCACTTCACCAGCGATTCGAACTGAAACCGGGAGAAGAAAAACAGGTAAGATATTATCGGGGTGTTCAGGAGATCAATGAAAACAAGGAAGATCTTTTTAAACAAATTGAAAACCTCCGGAAAACTCCGATTCAGTCATTTGTAGATATTAATGAGAAGCTGTTTGAGTCAATCCCAAGAATTGATTTCAATTCACCCGGAGAAAAGTTGGTTTACCTGAGTGCGTTTAATTTGGCAAGGGCCAGTATGCTCCCACCAACCGAGCAAACAGATCATAATTTCTATGTATTCTCCCGGAATCCGAAATGGGGATGGGGCCATGGTCACCAGGTTTTGCATGAATCACTGGCCATGCTGGCTTATGCTTACCTGGATCCTGAATCGGCTCAAAACTCTCAGCGTGTTTACATGGAGCAACAGAGGGAAGATGGTTTGATCGCTTACAGGCACGGACCAAGAGGGCCACAGACATATCCACATAAAGGAGAGCCTACCACATCGGCCCCATTCTTTAGCTGGATTAATTGGGAAGTGTATAATGTAAGTAAAGACAAAGAGTTTCTTGATGACGCCTATTATTCTGGTGTTAAATACATGAACTGGCTAATTCTGAATCGTGATAAGGATAAGGACGGTCTGTATGAATGGGGGCCTTATGGGATTATTGAAAATGTTCGAGATTGGTATAATGTAATCTTCCAGGTATCGAAAGAAAGGTATCTGGATATTGATAAAGAAGATATCTCTGATGAACTTGAATGCCTCGATTTGTCGCTCATGCTGATAAAGGAATCAAAATCACTGGCCAAAATGGCTAACGAGCTGGGAAAGAATAAGGAGTCAAAAAAATGGCTAAAGTTTGCTGATAAGACAGCCAGGCTAATTAACAAAATCATGTGGGATGAAGGTAGTGGATTCTACTACCATGTTGATATGAAAAACCATGCGTTTCAATTTATGGACAGGGATCTTAAAAGAATGGAGATTATCGGATTTATGCCGATGTGGGCAGAGATCTCCTCACCGGAGAGGGCTGATATCCTTCTAAAGCATTTAACAGATGAAAGTAAATTCTGGCGTAAAAATGGAGTGCCCACTCTGGCAGCAGATGACCCTTATTATAGTGCAAATGTTGATTATTGTTGCAAATGGAACGGGCCAGTCTGGTTACTCTGGGATTATATTATATTTGATGGTTTAATGAATTATGGCTATAAAGAAGAAGCCAGAGTTCTTGCTGATAAAATGATGCTGGGCGTTAAAACACAACTTTCCAGGAATCATAACTTCTGGGAATCCTATAGCCCCGATAATGATGTGTTGAATTGTCCTCCAAATTACATTTGGGATGCAATAATGGCAAAACTGTTAGTTCGCCTATACCTGGAAGAATAGGATTTATTAACTAATAAATGCTAGACATAGGCATGCCTGGTTGTATACCAGTCGATAGCGGTAATTAGGAAATGGTTTAACATATCCTTGTTGCCATCGTACTTACCATTTCTAATATCACATAATGGAAGTATGGCTCCTTTCCAATTATCTCCAATAAACCATCTGCCTACCTTCAGTTTAGGTAATTCTTCATAATCAATATGGCCATGGATAGGAGTGCCAGTCAGATAAAAATAAGGACAGCCCACAATTGAGTTTTCCATAGCCAAACCAAACCTGAATCCCATCTGTTCATTAAACTCAGAATACACCCTGGTATTAAAATTTTTGGGCGAAATTCTAGTTTCCCCATCTATATCCAGGTACCCAAGAACCAGACTGCTTAAATTATTAGCAAGTCTTCGGTGCATTCTCCATTGTCTTAAGCTAAGCTTTTCGATTGGTTCTACAGTGGTAAAACCATAATCGATCATATCATAATAAAGATTATTAACATAATTACCATGGTTTAGGCCAACTTCCGGGAAACTCTTAATCAGTTCATTTTCTATTTCAGCCATGGTTTTCCCAACAGTTTCAATGGTATATATAAGTTCCCTGTATGTATTTAACCATTCAAGACTCTGATTAACCAGATTAATTGTCAGCATTAATCTCCCTCTGCCTATATCTATCCATCGTCCGTCAATTCGGTTGGCCAGCGCATCAAAATATAGATTGATATGGCTGTGGTCTGGCTTATCAGGAACAAAGGTTTGGTTTGTCTTGGCAAGTACCTGACTCAACCAATGTAATTTCCTGTCAGTATCTATGTAGGCTTGAATTTCTGCACCTCTGTCAGGATTTAATTCCATTATTGCAGAATTGTTTGCTACATTGTTTTTCCCATTACTCTTCTTTGACTCCAGATTGGCCTTGTCTTCTACTAGCATAACTATAAAATTGTATTAAAAATTGGCGTTGAAAATCACAACTTCTCCACAAGATGCCAAAAAAAGGCAATTTAACATAACAAATCAATGATTTAAGTTAGTATTTAATATGACATTGGTTAGTTTTTTTACGTAAGCTCAAGAATCCTGGTTAATGTTTTCCAGTTTCGGGTAGTGGCATTGGTTTTTAGCATTTTTTCGAAATAATTGTTAGTAAGTTTTGATTTGCCATAACCATTTGGGCAATGCAGGAAAATTGCATTTCCATGTAGCTCAAACCTGTCTGGTGAATAATCAATATCATCGAACCTGGAAAGTTCATTGGGTTGGGGAGCATTCTTCAAAAGAGTGAATAAAACAAGGTTAGGATCGGTTTTAGCTTCTTTTTTGAATGGATTAGTCTTAATAAGTTGTTCTATTTCATGGGCTGTTCTGATGATAACTGGCACCGAAAAGTAAAATCTTCTTGCTATAGCCTCCTCAATAAGATGGCTTAATTCAGAAGAAGATATATCGCCATTATAGTTAAATATTATATTACCACTTTGGATGTATGACCGGACATTATTGAATCCCAGTTTTTCATGAAGATCCCTTAAATCAACCATAAGGATTTTCTTTTGGCCACTTACATTAATGCCTCTCAGTAAGGCGACATAGGTTATCATAGTTAAAAGATAGTTTAGTTAACTACCTCAATACTAATTATTTATTCGTTTTTTAAAGAATTTACTGGATTTACAGAAGCAGCCTTTCTAGCCTGATAAGAGACTATTAGTAAAGAAAATATAAGAACTACAAGTCCAGCCATTGGCAATATCCACCATACTATGTCAATTCTAAGAGGATAACGATCAAGATAGCTGTCCATCAGATAATACGAAAGCGGCCCGGCAATAAAGAAGGCTACTAATACAAGCCAGGTGAAATCCCTTGTCATAAGGTTAATAAGGCTGCTTACCGAGGCTCCTAAAACTTTTCTGATTCCAATTTCCTTTGTACGTTGTTCGGCAGTAAATGAAGCGAGGCCAAAAACACCCAGGCTTGTGATGATTAGGGCAAGTAATGAAAAGCCAACTGCAAGTTTACGGGTGAGTTTAATCGTTGTGAATTTTCTTTCGAATTGTTCATCGACAAAGGAATAGTCGAACGGGTAGGCTGGATTATGCTTATTAAAGATTTCTTTAGCAACTGCTAGCGAACTCCGGATGTCCTGATTTCGGCTTAACCTCAAGGTAATAACTCCTCCCCAATCCTCAAGAATAGTAAACAAGGGTTTAACTTCTCTATAAAGGGATTCGCTGAGAACATTATCATAGACTCCAATAAGAGTTCGTGAATTGCCCCATAGATCAAGTTCTGTACCTATCGGATTGTCAAGTTCCATTAAATCTAATGCTGCTTTATTTACTATAATAGCATTGGTGTCACTAACAAATTCCTTTGAAAAATCCCTTCCCATCAATATATTAACACCCATGGTTTTCGCATAATCATACTCTGTAGTAATGGTACTAAAGATCACCTGAGTTTCTTCCGGTTTACCCGGCCAGCCAATAAAATTATTTGAATTTATTTGCGCTATGCTACTATTCGATCTTGTCATAGCTTCAACTGCCCCTGATTGCAGTATTTCGTTCTTTAACACATCATAGTTTTTCCTTAAATCTTCGTTAAAGTCGACTGTAATAAGATTTTCCTGTTGATAACCAAGATCACGGTTTTGGACCATATTTATCTGTTGGTAGATTGCAAATGTTCCTACAATAAGCATTATGGCAACGCCAAATTGAAGAATTACCAGAATTTTACGTGGTGTATTGGCTCCTTTTCCAACAGAGATACTCCCTTTCAGGGTTCGCACGGGGCTAAATGCAGAGAGATAAAAGGCGGGATAACTGCCGGCAACAAATCCTGTTCCAATGATGATGATTATACTGAACAGCCAAAACCGAACGTTGCTAAAATCAATAAAGAGTTCCTTTTCAACCATATTATTAAAGAAAGGAAGAATAAGGAAAACAAGGCCTATGGCAATAATGTATGAGATGATTGAAATAATGAAAGACTCTCCTAAAAACTGAACAATAAGATCCATTCTACGCGAGCCAATGCTTTTTCGGATACCAACTTCTTTAGCTCTTTTCTCGGATCGTGCAGTGGCAAGATTCATAAAGTTGATACATGCAATCAATAGAATGGCAATACCAATTATTGAGAACAACTGGACATATTCAATCCGACCTCCGGCCTCTTTACCATCCTCAAAATCAAAATACAACCTCCATCTTTCCATTGGGTAAAGAAGGAATTCGCGGGTGTAGGTCTCACTGGGATCTTTCTCCGTAAGCATGTTTTTAATGCTTGCTTCAACCTCATCCTTGTACTGACTACCCTTAAGCTCGATGAAAACCTGAAAGGAATTATTACCCCAGTTATCCTTGTTGTCAACTACCCATTCCGATACATTTTCTCTTTCTTTCCAGGGTAGAAGAAAATCAAATTCAAAGGTAAAATTGGAAGGATCTTTGATGATTCCAGTTACTGTGAGATCACTTTGATCATTTACGCGCACTACTTTGCCCATTGGGTCAGCACCATCAAACAATTCTTCTCCAAGTGATTCTGTTATTATTATTGACTTTGGATCGTTAAAGGCCACAGAAGGATCACCTTGAAGATAAGTTAATTCAAACATGGTTAAGAACTCTTTACTTACCCAATAACTATCTTTTATCAAGCGTTTTTCTCCAAATACTATTAATCTCTCCTCACCCCAGTCGGTTACCGCAGCATTGGCGATCTGATGGTGCGCTGTCTTCATTGCTTCATGGGTAGGAAGAGGCACCGACCTCCAGGTATTAATACGATTATTATAATCTGCATGAATTAAGATCTGGTAGAGCTCCTTTTGTTTTGGTATAAACTTGTTATATGCTAATTCATCGTTTACCCAAAGGAGTATGAGCGTAGAGCAGGTGATGCCTATGGCCAAACCCGAAATATTGATAAATGAATAGATACGAGTCTTCAATAGGTTACGTAGAGTAACAAGAATATAGTTTCGTAGCATAGGATCTGGTTGTTATTGTTATTTAAAGACTTGCAACCTACATAAAAGGTTGCAAGGAGGGGTGATTTATTTGAAGGTGATAAGGATTTAATTAATACTATACTTCATATTATGATTGTGGATGCAAAAAAATCATATTGCATATTTGTCATTCTGTTAAATAATTAAGATTTTAGAATTGGCTTGTTAGAACAAAATTTGTTCTGTGGGATTTTTATGTACATGACAAGCCGATTCAAGCATATCTTAATAACCTTATTTTTATCGATAATCTTTATTGAAGGAAAGACTCAGTCCAATTCAATTGAGCTAATCACTTATAGAGGTAATGATAGAATTCTGTTAAGGTGGGCTCCGTCAAGTTCATCGGATTGGCTGGAATTGAATAATGCAGGATATGCATTAGAGAGATATACAATTATCCGTGATTCGGTGCGAGTTTATCCTCCTGAATCAATATTAATCAGTGAATTAATCAAACCAGCAGATTTAAGAGAATGGGAGGCAATTGCAGAAGAAAATGATTATGCCGCAATAGTAGCGCAGTCAATTTACGGTGAGTCATTTGAAGCTGATACTGAAAATTCTGGCATCATTAGTTTAATACAGAAATCTAAGGAGCAGGATATGCGGTATTCTTTTGCGATTCTGGCTTCGGATCAATCATTTGAAGTGGCGCAGCTGGCTGGTTTAGCCTATGAAGATAAAAACATTAAATCAAGAGAGGCATATTTATATAAACTCTACGGGAATTTTAGAAATCAAATTTCAGATACAGTTTATGCAATAGTTGATGCCAGGGAGTCACCTCCTCTACCAAAAGTAAGAGACATTGAGACAGAATTTGGAGATAGGATAGTAACATTAAGCTGGAGTACTGATTATCTTGAATCAGTTTATTCAAGTTATATTGTTGAGAAATCAAGAGATGGTACTTCTTTTCACCCCATTCAGGATTTACCATCCGTTACTGCCAGCCCGACTGAGAGCAAGAAGTCACAGAGGATGGTTAAAATAGATTCATTAGAGGAGAATGGTGTCAAATATTATTATAGAATTAAAGGGAGAAGCCCGTTTGGGATGGTAGGTCCACCATCTGAAGAAATATCTGGAGTTGGTCAGGAAAAATTTAAACTGAGCCTGGGAATTACCGAATCAAAAGTTAGCAATGAAGGGATTAGAATTACCTGGAATATTGATATGGCAGGATCTAAGAATATTAAAGAGTTTGTAATATATAGATCTTCGGATGCAAAAGAATTTGAAATGTTGGATATAGTTGAGAAGTCCAGATATTCTTATTTGGATAGAGAACCATACTCTTCAAATTATTACAAGGTTGCGGCTCTGTCAATTGATGGTCAGATAGCCGAATCACATCCATATTTCGTGCAGACGGAGGACAGTATTCCGCCTGGTGTGCCTTCAGGTCTTTTAGGGATTTCGGACACAACAGGGGCAATAATTTTAAAATGGAATAAAGTGGAGACTATGGATATATCTGGCTATAGGGTTTACAGGTCAAGGGTGAAGGATAGTGAATATAGACAAGTGACAGTATCTGCAATTTCGGACACCCTTTTTGTTGATTCCGTGAACCTCAATACTCTTTCAAAAAAGATTTATTACAAAATTCAGTCAGTTGATAATCGAGGGAACAGGTCTGATTTATCTGAAGAAAAGTTAGTAATGCTTGCTGACATAGTTGCTCCCACATCACCAAGGATTAGTAGCTACAATATTGACAAATCTAATATTGAAATAAGCTGGATTAATAGTTCGAGTAAAGATGCAGTTAGCACCATAATATATAGAACTAATGATGGTGAAGAACAATTGTTGACAGAAATATCAATGTCATCTGGTATTACGTCTTATGTTGACTCCTCTAATGTTAGCGGCAATATGATTTACTACTTGACTTCTGTTGATAGTTCAGGTAATGTATCTTCAAGATCGAATGAAATAGAGGTGTTTAAACCTTCATCAGCTTATTCTGAGAACATTAAGCTCAAAGTAGAGGTGGACAGAAAGAATGAGAATATCCATTTGCAATGGAATAGTCATTTGAAGGAAGGGATTGTTAAAGTTTATAGAAGCCGAGAGGGAGAACCAATTTCACTTTACAAAG
>JBDLIU010000192.1:0-8631 GCA_039714715.1 Bacteroidota bacterium | reverse complement strand
GATTATCGACAATACCTGGCATACAACAATATTCACCACCAGGATTTTGTAAACAGGGACAAATGGACCATATCAAATCGCGCATCAGGATTTAGCCTGGTTGGTATATCGATAAAAATCAGGAATAAGCTGGAACAGGTTTTGGCCAGGTATATTCATCAACCGGAAGAACTTGCCATAGCCAAAGCTTTAATACTTGGCAATAAGGAGGATCTGGATAAATCAACAAAAGAGACCTTTGCAACAGCAGGTGCAATGCATGTTCTGGCTGTGAGTGGACTGCACGTGGGTATTATATATCTTGTACTTATTAGCCTGTTAGGACAAAAGAGATCGAATATCACAAAACCAGTCTTAATTGCTGTAATTGTTATTCCAATATTGTGGTTATACGCTTTCATAACCGGTTTATCACCTTCGGTATTGAGGGCCGTTACAATGTTCTCCTTTTTAACGCTGGCTCATGTGTTTGGCAGGCGATCCAATACTTTAAATATTTTAGCAATCAGTGCCTTTATACTTCTGATGTTTAACCCTTACATGATTATGGCTGTAGGATTTCAATTAAGTTATGTGGCTGTAATAGGTATTATATTCCTGTTCCCGGTTATTGAGAGGAGGATTACTCCATCCAATCAGGTGCTTAGAGTTGTCTGGCAGATCACGGCCCTTTCGGTTGCCGCTCAGTTGGCCACTTTTCCGCTTTCCGCATTATACTTTCATAGATTCCCTACCTATTTCCTGATATCAAACCTGGTGGTAATTCCTGCTGCTACTCTGATCATTTGGGGAGGTCTTCTTTTATTATTAGCAGGTAGCATTTCAGGCTTTTTGGGAAGCATTATTGGATCAGGAGTAGGATTTATTATTGGTATAGTAAACACCGTATTGAAATCAATGACTCAATGGCCTTATGCTGACATTCAAAATTTGGTTCCCTCAATATTTGAATCCTGGATTACCTATGGTATTATAATCCTGTTTTTTCTGTTCCTGATAGAAAAGAAAAGATTGTATTATCATTTATCATTGGCAGCCATTATTGTTTTAGTTGCGAACCTGTTTTACTGGGAGATTAAGGGCAACAATTTGCGCCAGGTAACTATTTATAGTATCCATAACCGGTGGGCGATAGATCTTATTGAAAACAGGAAATATCAGACCATTACAGATAGTTTATTAAGTACCGAAACCAGTAAGATAGATTTCCATATTACACCCTACAGAAGGCAATTTAACCTTCAGATTGACAACAGGTCTATAAAAACCAGGAAGACCCAATGGGGCGATGCATTTGTATGGCATGGAAAGAAGATTCTATTAGCAGATCCTTGTATCAATAGCATTGAACTACCGGAGATATTTGATTTACTTCTGATTAAGCCTGCTGTTTCATCTTACGATTGCTATCAGGAACAAATTGTATTGCGTAAATTAGTAGAGGATCAACAAATCCATTTTGAGGAGCACAATTTAAAGAAAGAGGGTGCTTTAATCATTAATTTATAAATATTCAGTAATGAAGTATGTTCAGATAGAGTTTGATAACAAAATAGGTGTAATTACTATAAACAGGCCTGATAAGCGTAATGCCCTTAATGAAGTGCTGGTTAATGAATTAAAGGCAGCATTTTATCAATTGGAAAAGGAAGATGAAGTTAAAGTTATAATTCTTCGGGCAGAAGGAACGGTTTTTAGTGCAGGAGCTGATCTTCAATATTTAAAAGAATTACAAGAATATACTTATGAAGAAAACCTGGCCGATTCCAACAACTTAAAAGATTTATTCCTACTTATCTATAATTTGAAAAAAGTAGTTATTGCAGAGGTTCAGGGACATGCCATAGCCGGTGGTTGTGGTTTAATGACAGTATGCGACTTTGCTTTTACTGTACCTGAGGCCAAATTCGGATATACTGAAGTAAAAATAGGCTTCATACCTGCACTGGTTTCTGTTTTTCTTATCAGAAAGCTGTCCGAAGCTCATGCAAGAAACCTGCTGCTTAGTGGAGATTTAATTTCTGCTTCAAGGGCAGCCGAAATCGGATTAGTTACGGAGGTGGTTGAACCAGGTGATCTTACTAATTATGTTAAATCATTTGCATTAAATTTGGTGGAGAAGAATTCAGCTAATTCAATGTCCTTAACCAAGCAACTTATTCAGGATGTGCAAAACATGTCCTTGAATGATGCCCTTGGTTTTGCTGCAGATCAAAACGCATGGGTAAGAGAGTCGGATGATTGCTGTAAAGGGATAGAGTCCTTTCTAAAAGGGAAAAAGGTAACCTGGTAAAGACTTTAACTTGAAATCTCCACAGGAAATATTAGAATCTTATTTTGGCTACAGCCACTTCAGGCTCAAGCAGCTGGAGATCATTGAATCAGTAGTGGGGGGTGATGATACCTTTGCTTTACTACCAACAGGTGGTGGTAAATCAATTTGTTACCAGGTGCCTGCCTTAATGAAGGAAGGCCTTGCTTTGGTTATCACACCTTTGGTGTCTTTAATGATCGACCAGGTTGATGCATTGAAAGAGAGGGGCGTTAATGCGATAGCCATTCATTCAGGATTAAGCTACAGACAGGTTGAAGTAGCTTTGGATAATTGCGCTTTTGGAGATGTGAAATTATTGTTTTGTGCACCTGAGCGGTTGAGTTCTCCTGTATTCCAGGAACGTCTTGATCAATTTAAAGTGAATCTTATTGCCATAGACGAAGCCCATTGTGTTTCTGAATGGGGACATGATTTCAGGCCTTCATACCTGGCAATTAAAGATTTAAGAGACAAGCTACCCGGAATACCTATGCTGGCCTTAACTGCAACTGCTACCAAAAAAGTTGAGGGAGAAATCATCAATTTATTAGGATTAACAGAGCCGCAAATTCACAAGTCATCATTTAACAGGGAAAACTTGTCATTAACAGTTCGTCAGGTTGAGGACAAAGACGAAAAGCTGGTAGAGATTCTGAAAAAGGTTGAGGGCAGCACCATTATTTATGTCAGGTCGCGAAAAAAAACAAGGGAGTTATCACAGTGGTTGGTGTTAAAGCATGGGATTTCCAGTACTTATTACCATGCCGGGTTGAAATCAGAGAGCCGCCTCGAGCGTCAAAAGATGTGGAAAAACGATGGTAAAAGGGTTATGGTCGCTACCAATGCTTTTGGAATGGGTATCGATAAAGCCGAGGTACGGTTGGTAATTCATTATGATGTTCCACCTAGCCTGGAAGCCTATTACCAGGAAGCTGGCAGGGCTGGTAGAGATGGAAAACTGGCTTATGCTGTATTGCTTTTTCACAAAAAAGATGAGAAACTGCTAATGGAGCGCTTTGAAACTGCCCATCCGGAAATCTCTTTTCTTCGGCAGGTTTATCAAAGTATGGCCAATTACTATCAACTTGCCACAGGGAGTGGTAAAGACAAAAGGTTTGACTTTGATCTTGTTGAATTTTCTAATCGATATAATCTTAAACCATTGCAAGCCTATCATGGACTGAAGAGGCTGGAAGAAGAAGAACTTCTGGGCTTAAGTGAGGCCATTCATATGCCATCAATGCTGAAAGTTAATTTGCCTCACCATGAACTTTATGCATTTCAAATTGCAAATGAAATTTTTGATGAACTCATTAAAGGCATCCTTCGTCTTTATGGTGGGCAGGTTCTTAACGATTTTATTAGAATAGATGAAATTAAAATTGCAAAGTTCTTGAACTTACCTACAGAAGAGGTTGAGGATAAACTTAACCGATTACATAAACTAAAGGTCTTCGCATATTACAAACAAACAGATAAGCCTAAGATTACCATTTTAACAGAACGAAAGAATGCTAACGAGATACTTACAAATGCCAGGAGGCTAAACTCACTAAAGAAGGCTGATTATGATCGCGTTTCGGGCGTACTTCAATACCTGAAAAAGGAGGATACATGCAGGATGAAACAAATCCTGGGATACTTTGATGAAGAAGGTGAGAAATGTGGTAAATGTGATGTTTGTATTGATGAGAAACATTCATCGATTGACTATACAGAACAAATAAAAGCATTATTGGCTGAGGGCTCCAAAAATTTTCAAGAGATTAAAGAATCCTTTGCATGGCATAATGAGCAGGATTTGAAGGAAGCAATAAAAAGATTGATAGATGCTGGTGCCATTGGAAAGGAAGAAGGAAAATTTATGCTTAAATAAGTGATAGTGAGTTATATGTCATAGACTTAGATTGTGTAAATTTGATTAATCGTAAAGACATAAAACTATGAAATGAGTATAAACTTTTTTAACAAGTAATACAATGTATTGCCATGGTTGACAGCAGGTCAGGTTAAAATAAGTTTATGCGAATTCCTGAATATATTATAAATTTTTGTATCATTTTTAATAAAAAATTTCAAACAGATGAAAAAGATTATTGCACTTTTGCTTGTTTCAACTCTAACAACTAGCATTTTATATGCTCAATGTGATCAGCTATTGGATTACAATGAGGGTACCACCTGGGAATATACTAATTACGATAAAAAAGGGAAGGTTGTCGGCAAGTCGGTCCAAAAGGTTGTAGATATGAGTACCACGGCTAATGGGTTAGAGGTAACATTGTCAACTGTTATCACTACAGATGGCGAGGAAATGCCTCCAATGGAGATGACACTAATATGTAAGGATGGTGTTATTTATTATGATATGAAAAAGTTTGTGCCGGATCAGTATCTTAATGGAGAAGATGATGGACCTGAAATAAAGATTGAAGGCAACAACCTGGAAATGCCAACGAACATGAAGGCAGGAGATGTTCTAAATGATGCTTCTGTCAAGATGAGTATAGGGGCAGCTGATTCTCCTATTCCTATAAACATGACCGTGGATATTATTAATAGAAAAGTAGAAGCTGAAGAAAACCTAAATACTCCGGCCGGTGATTTTAACTGTTTTGTGATTACACAGTCAGTGAAGACTAAATTATTAATGACGTTCACAATGGACTCGAAAGAATGGTATACCCCTGGGGTAGGAATGATAAAATCTGAAACCTATAATAAAAAAGGAAAACTTACAGATTATTCGGTTCTGACAGGTTATACAAAGTAATCCTTAAAAAAATTCTACCATTAACAGGAGGGCAAGTCAGGCTATTATAATCCGTATTTGGTTATCAGAATTACGTTTCACGATAGTAGATACTAATTCGATACGGTATATTTGTTATCCATTTTTAAATAAATCATCATGAAACATATAAAATTACTTGGATTAATCTTGTTCCTATTCCTTTCATCAGCTGGTCTTGCCCAGCAAATGCAAAAGGATATGGAGTATCTTGCTTCTGATAAACTGGAAGGTCGTGAAATAGGGACTGACGGTGAAAAAGCTGCTGCAAAATACCTTGCAAAAAGATTTAAAAAACTAAAACTGGAGCCTAAAGGTACAGATGGGTATGTTCAGGAGTTTTCTGTTAAGCCAAGGTATAATCCACACGCTAAAGTACAGAAAGATACCAGCGTGGCTATCGTAGGAAGAAATGTAATAGGTTTCATGGATAATGGAGCACCCACAACAGTAATAATCGGAGCTCATTTTGATCACCTGGGTTATGGTAGTGAAGGATCTCTGGATAAAAGTGGCGTGCCTGCAATTCACAATGGGGCAGATGATAACGCCAGTGGTGTTGTACTGCTTCTTCAACTGGCAGATGATCTGGTAGGGAAGTACCCTCACAATAATTACTTGTTTATTGCTTTTTCTGGTGAAGAGAAAGGTCTCTGGGGGTCAAATTGGTATACGAAACATCCAACAATTGATCTTACAACCATTAATTATATGATAAATATGGATATGGTAGGTCGTCTGGATGCGGAGAAGAAGCTTGCTATTTATGGAAGTGGCACTTCAACAGCCTGGACCCCATTGTTAGATAATATTGCTAAAGACAAAGGATTCAAGATTACGCTCCACAAAAGTGGTGTGGGACCATCTGATCATACATCTTTTTACCTGAAAGATATGCCTGTGCTCCATTTCTTTACAGGACAACATGAAGACTATCATCGTCCAACTGATGATATTGAGAAAATTAATTATGAAGGAATAGAAGAAGTTCAATCATTTATTGAAGATGTTATAGCCCACTGTGATGATGATGGAAAGCTAGAGTTTATAAAAACAAAAAGTGAAAATTCAAGAAAGGCCCCTAAGTATTCAGTTACCCTGGGAGTAATACCTGATTATATGTATGATGGCAAAGGAATGCTGATCACAGGTGTAAGGGATGGTCGTCCGGCAGCTACAGCAGGAATGAAAGCCGGGGATGTTGTTGTTAAAATGGGAGAAATTGAGGTAGTGGATATGATGGCTTATATGAAAGCATTGAGCCAGTTTAAAAAGGGTGATAAGGCGAAAGTTATTGTAAAGAGAGGAGAAGAAGAAATAGAGTTTGAAGTAACATTCTAAATTTTTTATTGTACTAAATAGATTTTTCTAACAACATTTAAAAAAAATGAAATCAGCACTTAAACTTGTTCTGGTATTAATAGTTGTAAGTCCATCCTATGGGCAGAAGGTTAAACAAGCTACCACCTATGATTTTCCTAAACCTGTAGATACACAATCCAGAGAGATTCAGTACCAGAAAAAACAAATATTCTCTGATACTATTGGAGATGTTTATGCCACTAATGATTTTCCTGCAGCCAGGTTGAATGATTTCACTCGAAATACTGATCAGCTTTACGTTGCCACAATTAACCCGGAGAATACACCCATTAATACAAGTCCATGGTATGCATTTAAGATCTGGTCGAAGGAAGAGAAAAATGTATGGATACAGTTTGTCTACCCTGAAAACGGCCGACACAGGTATGTGCCTAAGCTAAGTAATAATGGGGAGAGATGGGAACCTGCCGATAATGCTACTTTTACCTTTCTGGAAGATGGTTCTGCTGTAATGAATGTAAGCATTAGTGCAGATACACTATGGATAGCAGCCCAGGAAATCCTGGATTCGAGGCGCATTGGAGCATGGGCTTCTGAACTGGCAAAAAATGAAAAAGTAACCTTAAGTACTATTGGTAAAAGTAAAGCCGGACGTGATCTCATCCATATGGATTTGAACAATGGCAAGACAAAGAAGAAAGAGGTAATTGCTATCTTCAGCAGGCAACACCCACCTGAGATAAGTGGTTTCAAAGCTATGCAGTCATTTTTAGATGAGTTAATAGTTAATAAGCAGTCTGATGCATTCTTTAAAAAATATCGTGTAGTCGTTTATCCTTTAATCAACCCCGATGGAGTTGATTTGGGACATTGGCGTCATAATACCGGGGGGATTGATTTGAACCGTGACTGGGCCTATTACAATCAACCTGAAACCAGGCAGGTGGCAGATCATCTGGTGTATGCTGCTGCTAAATCAAAAGCTGAAGTGATACTAGGTATTGATTTCCATAGTACTCAGAAAGATGTTTTCTATACAATACCTGATGATGTAGAAAGGACTGTGATCCCGAATTTTAAGACAGAATGGTTAAAAGGATTGGAAGACAAACTATCTGAAGAATACAAAGATTACAAGGTAAATGAAGAGGGAGGTCCAATAAGTACTCCTGTTACCAAGTTCTGGTTTTACACACAATTCGATGCTGAAGGAGTAACCTATGAAGTGGGCGATGAAACACCACGTGTGTTTATTGATAAGAAAGCACGTGTAGCAGCAGATGTGATGATGAGGTTGTTGCTGGAGGAAAATTAGTGATCTGTGTGTCAGTAAGTCAGTAATAGGTTGAAGCCAACCAGTAATGTGAATCTAAAGGTAGAAGGCTGGTGTTTCAGTTTGGAATGTGACAACGTAGTTGTCAAACCTTTGTAGAAAATCCATAATGATTAGAGGGGAACTCCGTAGGAGTGGAACACCTGACACTAGGTTAGTAGCAACGAATGATTTATCATAATTGAGCATTAAATAATCCTTTTAACCTTATTTGTTATTTGTCAGAAAATAGCAAGTGATTATTGATTAACTCGATTATGTAGCGTACCTTAGATTTGTATCTACCTGATTATGTAATGCAGCGATTGAAAAATATTTTTTTTTCTCTGGCATTGATTTTTTTCTTAGGGTGTTTGCCAGAGGTTGATACAATTGATCCGGCATCGATTGTTGAATGGGAAAATTACACCATATCAGATGGTCTGGCTGGCAACCAGGTAAATGCAATAACTGAAGATTATCTTGGTAATTTATGGATAGCTACAGATAATGGCGTTTCGAAATTTGATGGCACAAATTTCACAAACTATACCACATCAGACGGGCTGGCTGGCGACTCTGTGACAAGCATAATAGAATATGAACCAGATTTAATGGTATGTGGCACAAATGGTGGTTTAAGTGTTATGGAAAATGGTAGTTGGAATTATGTTGACTTGGGTGTTTTTTATAAGGTAATTTCTTTAGGGGTAGATAGTGATGGATATGGTTGGATTGGTACAGATAACTATGGACTATTACTTACAGACGGGGTTGATTTTTATCAGGTATGGGACGATGAGTGCCTTTATTGTAATATGGTTAATACAATGTATTTGGATTCACAAGGGACTATGTGGTTCGGCACCTATGATGGATTGAAATCATTAA
>JBDLIU010000191.1:0-8740 GCA_039714715.1 Bacteroidota bacterium | reverse complement strand
GTTTAAATATGTAAGCCTGGAGGTGATTGCCATGAAAAAATTGGCCATGCAGACATTGGAATCAGATCAATACCTTAAAACGATGTCGAAACAGACGAGAAATTCTCAGAAAAGTAAGCACAGGAGTTTGATATAGCTAAAAGAATAATCCCTTAACTTTATATATATGTGCTACGACCTTGAATCAACCTACAGAACCCATCTGAAGAAAGCCCGCCTGAAAGGTGATGTAGAAAAAGTCGAAGAGATCATTAGGAAACTCAGGATACTTAATCCCGATTTTCCATACCATCATGTTTCGGGTTTTGCGCACCCAAAACTGATGATAT
Organism: Bacteroidota bacterium; assembly: GCA_039714715.1. GTDB lineage: Bacteria > Bacteroidota > Bacteroidia > Cytophagales > Cyclobacteriaceae > S012-113. The sequence continues at coordinate 8,411 of JBDLIU010000191.1, read as the reverse complement.
ACACTAATCATGCTCCTGATGAACCTACACCATCTACCTGGGGACTGGTCCCTCATTGGGTGAAAGCAGAATCTCCCCGGGAATTCTGGAAGAAGGCCAACACATTGAATGCTGTGGGTGAAACACTATTTGAGAAAGCATCTTACAGGGATTCCGCTAAAAGCAAGAGGTGCATACTATGTATTGATGCATTCTATGAACCACATCAGTATAATAACAAAAGCTACCCTTTCATCATTTATAAAAAAGATCAGACCCCTATCAATCTAGGTTGTTTATGGAGCGAATGGTTAGACAAATCTACCGGTGAACTGTTTAGCTCCTTTACTATTGTAACCACACAGGCCAATGGTTTGCTGTCAAAAATTCATAACGATAAAAAGAGAATGCCTGTAATTTTAGATGATTCGCAGGTTGATCAATGGCTGCATGGTGACCTGAAAGATTTAATTAAACCCTGGGAAGAAAATGACCTGACAGCCCATACAGTGGCACCATTAAGAGGAAAAAATGCACTTGGGAATGTCCCTGAAGTAGTCGAGCATTTCCATTACCCTGAATTAGCTCTGGATAAAGAAATAGACTAAATCAGCTGGTTGGCCGAACCAAGAATTGTAAATCCATTCCTGCATATTCAACATCTCTCTTCCTTCTTAAGGAGATTCTCTTGAGATAAAAGAATTATATAATTAAATATATAATAAATACTATAATAAATTATATAATTTATGCATCCTCGTATTAAAAAAACAAAACCTTTTTCAAGATATACCGTACTGGAATACTATGGAAACTTTAATTATGCTAAAAGTTTCCATAGTTTTGTGCTCGAATAATATGGAAATGAAAGAAACAATACTAAACGGAGTTGCTGAGATGTTTCTGAAGTACGGAATCAGGAGTGTTTCCATGGATGACATCGCCCATCAGCTTGGGATTTCTAAAAAGACAATCTATCAATACTTCGAAGATAAAAATGATCTTGTTAACCAAATAACAACAAATATTTTGGAGGCGCGCTTCAAAGAGTATGATGATAAGTCTAAGGAGGCTAGCAATGCTATTGAAGAACTGAACTCAATATCCAGGCTTATAAGAAAGCACTTTGGAGAAATAAATCCTGCAGTGATGTTTGATTTACAAAAGTTCCATCCCGAAGCCTGGAACCTCATGCACGTTCATGAACACGATGTGGTTTGCAGTTCAGTAGTTGATAACCTTAAAAGGGGTATCAAAGAAGGATTTTATCGATCAGAAATTGATGTAAATGTTCTGGCACGAATGAGAGTTGAACTGGTTCATATGGCATTTGATGATAATAAGTTTCCGAAAAAAGAATTTGACTTAAAGGAAGTCCAGATGCAGATATTCGACCACTTTGTACATGGTTTGCTCACTGAATCCGGGCTCGAATTATATAAAAAGTATCAAAAACAAAATGATGAATAAAATAGCAACATTTTTATTCCTTGTGTTGGCAATTCCATCTCAAGGATTGGCGCAAGCTGCTGATCATAGTATTTCTTTACAGGATGCTATTAATTATGCGCTAACGCACAATCAAAATATACTTAATGCAAAATTGAATATTGAAGCCTCTGAGGCAGTGGTAAAACTTAATATTACAACCGGCATGCCTCAGATCAATGGTAGTGTTGACCTTAGCGATAATTTTGAATTGCCTACGAGTTTTTTGCCTGCTGAAATAGTTGGTGGACCTGCAGGTACTCATTTACCTGTGCAGTTTGGTACCGCGTATTCAGGTAATGCTGTAGTAGCAGCTAATCAGATGGTATTTGATGGGGTGTTCTTCGTAGGCCTTGAAGCGGCAAAGACCTACAAGGAGCTTTCTACCAAGGCACATATTAAAACTGAAATTGATGTAGTCGAAGCAGTAACTAAGGCTTATTATAATGTGTTAGTTAATGATCTGATCCTGGAACTTATAGAAAAAAACCTTGGTCGTTTAGATACTTTACTTCGAGACACAAGGGCAATGTATGAAGGAGGTTTCGCTGAAAGAATAGATGTTAGCAGGGTGCAAGTGCCATATAATAACATGAAAGTAACTCATGATAACACAAAGAAAATGTTTGCCGTTGCGGAGTCATTACTGAAGTTTCAAATGGGAATGCCTATTTCGGAGTCACTTGTCCTTACAGATGAACTAACCTCTGACATGTTTGAGCATGTGGAAGATGAAAACTTCTCCTATCAGCAGCGCATAGAATATTCAATGCTGCAAACACAGGAAAGGCTTAGGATGCTGGATGTCAAACAAACAAAGGTCCAGTATTTACCAAAACTCGATCTATACGCCAACATGGGAGCTTTGGCTGGAACTAACACAGCTGGAGACCTATTCGATATCAGCAATCAATGGTATTGGTTTGGAACTATTGGGTTGCGCATGAGTGTTCCGATCTTCGATGGATTACGCAAGCACATGACTATACAGCAGAAAAAGGCTGAATTGAATAAGGTGTACAACTCATTCGATATGCTAAAGAACAGCATGGACCTTGAAATTGAACAAACCAAAATTGCTTATAACAATAGTATAGATTATATGAAAGTACAGCTTGAGAATATGCAGATATCAGAAGATGTGTATAATGTAACCAAAATCAAGTATGAGGAGGGCGTTGGTTCTAATATAGAAGTGATTACAGCAGATGCTGACTATAAACAAGCCCAAACCAATTACTTTCAAGCGCTATACTCTGCTTTAGTGGCCAAGGTCGATTATGAAAAGGCACTGGGGAAATTAAATCAACAATAACAACATTAAATATCTACGAAAATGAAACTAAGATTTATAACCATATTATTAATTTCAATTGTCTTTATTGCTTGTGATAAGACTGATAATATTGAAACCAAGCGAAAAGAGCTGAGTGAAGCAAAAGATGAGCTCTTTAAATTAAAGGAAAAAATCAGCAAGATTGAAAAAGAACTGGTTGAGTTGGGTGATGTTGAAACAAACACCAGCCTGTCTTTGGTTTCTACCATTAAGGTAAATAAAGAACCATTTTACCATAAAGTTGATATTCGCGGAGAAGTTCAGTCAAATAATAATGTGTTAATATCCCCGGAAACACCTTCTGTTGTTAAGCGAATATTAGTTTCTGAAGGACAAAAGGTTTCGGAGGGTCAGTTGCTTATAGTTCAGGATGATGAAGTGTTGAAGAAGTCGATAAGGGAATTGGAGTCTGGTCTTGAATTGGCTGTGATAATATTTGAAAAGCAGAAAAAACTTTGGGAACAAAAAATTGGTACCGAGGTGCAATATCTTACTGCAAAAAACGGGAAAGAATCGTTGGAATTAAAACTTGCAACTACCAAATCACAATTATCCAAGACAAGAATTAGAGCTCCCTTTGATGGTGTGGTTGATCTGATTGATATACGGGTTGGAGAGATGGCCCAACCAGGGTTCCCTGTAGTTAGGTTGGTAAGTAATTCCAATGTATATATTAATGCTGACGTTTCAGAATCATATATAGGTAAGTTTAAAGAAGGGCAGGAAGTAGAAATATATTTCCCTTCAACAGATAAGATAATTAATTCGTCCATCAGAACAATCGGTCAGGTAATTAACCTTAACAATAGAACTTTTGAGTTGGAGGTAAGCATACCGGACAATATACAGGTTAAGCCTAACATGATAGCCGTATTAACACTTGCAGATTATCAAAATCAAGATGCCATATCGGTACCTACCAGGATTATTCAAACAGACAGGATGGGTAAATATGTTTATAAAGTACAGGAAGAGGAAGGAAAGACTGTTGTGAAAAGGGTGGACGTTACCCCGGGCATGACTTATGATAATGCAACAGAAATTACTTCAGGGCTCGAAGGTAGTGAGCTATTAGTTCTTAAGGGTGGCCTTGGACTGGCAGATGGAGCAGCCGTAAATGTATCGAATGAATAATTTTCGAAAATTACTCAAATGGAAAATAACAACAACAAGATAGATAAGTCATTTGGATTGACCAGATTGGCTCTTAATAATAGTACTTCGGTGCTATTCCTTACCTTTCTCATTATAGTAATGGGTGTTACTACGTACATCTCTTTACCTAAAGAGAACTTTCCGGAAATTAACATTCCTACAATCTATATTGGGGTGGTTCACCCGGGTAACTCACCATCAGATATTGAGAACCTGATAACCAGGCCAATTGAAAAACATCTCAATACCATATCTTCTGTTGATAATATTAAGTCTACCTCTATTCAGGATTATTCAACAATAGTAGTGGAATTCACTGCAGAAACAGAGGTAGAAGATTGCTTGAGCAAGGTAAAGGATGCAGTTGATAAGGCTAAACCTGAGCTACCATCAGATTTGCCTCAAGAGCCCAATATTTTTGAAATAGATGTTAATGAATTTCCTATTCTGAATATAAACCTGTCTGGTAATTATACACTTGATGAATTAAAGGAGTATGCTGAGTATCTGGAGGATGAGCTTGAAAAGATCTCCGAAATATCAAAAGCAGAGATTCGGGGATTGGGTGAAAAAGAGGTGAAAATAAAGGTAGACCCCTACAAATTAGAAGCAGTATTACTCAACTTTGGTGACCTTGAAAATGCGATTAAAGCAGAAAATATCACCATGTCAGGGGGTAGTTATTTGTCTGATGGCATTCGCAGAACGGTAAGGATAGAAGGGGAGTTTGATAGCCCCGAACAATTACTGAATGTGGTTATCAAGAATGAGAATAACAAAATAGTTTACCTCAAAGATGTAGCCACTGTAGAGTTTGATTATAAAGATAAGGTTAACTATGCCCGTTTAGGCGGCAAGCCTGTGGTGATGATCGATGTGATTAAGCGCTCTGGTGAAAATCTCCTGGATGCTACGGCAAAAATCGGAGTAGTGTTACAAGATGCTCAGGATAATTTTTTTCCTGAAGATCTTGAGGTTGCTGTGACTAATGATCAGAGCAAACAAACAAAGCATATGTTGGCCAACCTCGAAAATAGTATTGTATTTGGGGTTATTCTCGTTGTACTTGTTCTACTTTTCTTTTTAGGCTCAAGGAATGCAATGTTTGTGGGTATTGCCATTCCGCTATCTATGTTCATGTCATTCCTTATTCTGGGAATGTTAGGTATAACAATCAATATGATTGTGCTGTTTTCGCTCATACTGGCACTGGGTATGTTAGTGGATAATGGTATTGTAGTAGTAGAGAATGTGTATCGGATGATGGAGTCAGGTCTATCACCGATGAAAGCTACTTTAAAAGGTGTAGGAGAGGTAGCCATGCCTATTATAACATCAACGGCTACAACCCTGGCTGCATTTCTTCCGCTGGCATTCTGGCCCGGTATTATGGGCAATTTTATGAAATACCTACCCATTACATTGATTATTACACTGGGCTCATCCCTGTTTGTAGCGCTTGTGATCAATCCCGTACTAATCAAGTTCTTTATGAGGGTTGATGTAGGGGGCAAAGTAAACCATAAGTGGGTATTAAGGAACTTAATAATATCCATGGTACTAGGATTTGCATTTCTAATAGTAGGAAACTACCAAGATGCTTATAAAGTGGAAATTCCAGATTCTGATATATCATTTAATATTGATGCAATCATATTCATTGTTATAGGAAATTTGATATTGGCAGCTACAATTCTAATGTTGTTAAACACTTATGTACTAACCCCTTTGGCCAGGGATTTCCAAAGTATATTCTTGCCTTGGCTTGAAAAAATTTATGAGAAGGTAGTTCGCCTAGCATTAAATCATATATACATTTTCTTTTTTGGAACGGTAATCTTATTAGGAATAGCAGGTGCACTGATGAAGTTTTTTCCACTAGAAACCAGATTTTTTCCTGATAACCAACCCAAGTATGTGAATGTATTTATCGAAATGCCTTTAGGTACAGATATCGAAACTACGAATGAATTAGCCCTCAAGATAAATACACGTGTAAACGAAGTAATTGAACCTTATGATCTCATTATTGAGTCCGTGATTTCGAATGTTGGTCAGGGGGCTACAGATCCCAATGATCCGGGATCTATTGGCAAGGGAGATAGTCCTAACCTGGCAAGGATCACCATCAACTTCGTAGAGATTGAAGACAGGGGGGATATAAAAAGTAGTGATGTGATGGAAGAGATCAGGTCAGGTGTAAGAGGATACCCGGGTGTAACAGTTACGGTTGATAAGGATGCAGCCGGACCTCCTGTAGGTAAGCCAATCAATATAGAGGTAAGCGGTGAGGATTATGCTACGCTTATTGATTTAACGGATCGCATGAAGCAATATATCAACGAATCAGGTATTGATGGCATTGAGAAATTAAAAACTGATCTCGAAACTGGTAAACCGGAGCTGATTATTGATATTGATCGTGAAAAAGCAAGACGATTTGGTTTATCTACTTATTCAATTGCCAACGAATTACGAACAGCCATATTTGGTAAAGAAATATCCAAATACAAGCAGGGTGAGGATGACTATGAAATACAAATCAGGCTGGATGATAAATACCGGTATGATGTAGATGCCTTGATGAATAAGAATATCACCTTCAGAAATCAAACGAATGGTAAAATGCACCAGGTACCAATTGCCTCGGTAGCTAAAGCAGAGTTGAGTAGCACCTATGGTTCAATCCGTAGGAAGGACCTTAAAAGAATGATAACTCTGAGCTCTAATGTAATGGGAGGGTACAATGGTACTACAGTAAACAATCATATTCGAATAGTGCTTGAAGGCTTTGATATGCCTGCTGGTTATGAATACAAATTTGGGGGTGAACAGGAGTCACAGGCAGAAGAAATGGCATTCCTAAGCCAGGCGCTGCTGATTGCGATTTTTCTGATATTTCTTATCATAGTGGGTCAGTTTAACAAGATAACAGCACCAATAATAATTATGGCATCTGTACTTTTTAGTACGATCGGTGTGTTTTTCGGTTTGGTAACTTTCCGGATGGATTTTGTGGTAATGATGACCATGGTGGGTATCATTTCACTGGCTGGTATTGTGGTGAACAATGCTATAGTATTAATTGACTTCATAGAATTAACACGTAAGCGGAAGAGAGATGAATTGAGCCCGGGTGAAAGATTACCATTTAGTGAAATTGTTGAGTCTATTGTAATAGCGGGGAAAACTCGTTTGAGGCCCGTTCTGTTAACTGCCATAACAACCATTTTTGGATTAATACCACTTGCTGTTGGGCTTAATATTAACTTTTTAGGATTCTTTCAAAATTATGATCCTGAATTTTTTATTGGCGGAGATAGCGTAATCTTCTGGGGCCCAATGTCTTGGACCGTAATTTTTGGACTCACTTTTGCCACTTTTCTTACTTTAGTTATAGTTCCAGTCATGTATTTATTCTTCGATAAAGTAAATTTGTGGCTTGGCCTAAGTAAATATTAAGCTTAAAATTTGAATTGGATTATCTTTATAGCGGCATTATTTGTATTATTTCTGATAGATGTATACGTCTTTCAGGGCATTAAAATATTGATAAGAAAATGGCCCTCAGTAGGGCGCAAGGCTGTTAATATTTTCTTTTGGGGCACCACAGGATACATAATATTAGCATTCCTGGTCTACAAGATTTTCGGGCCCCAGGCGCTTAACACACAACTTCAACGATTTACTACTGTTTTCTTTTTTATAGTTTACATTACTAAAGTCCCCGCACTCGTATTTCTAATCTTTGATGACCTGATCAGGTTTATAAAGTGGATTACAGTTAAACTTTCAGAACCAAAGCAATCATTTGTTGGACAGAAGATTTCCAGATCACAGTTTCTGGTGAAGGCATCTGTAGTGGCGGCTGCTGTACCTGCTGCTTCTTTAGGTTTTGGCATGCTCAATGGTGCTTATGATTATAGGGTGAGAAGAAAACGAGTGCCAATAAAAGACTTGCCGAATGCCTTTCATGGTTTGCGAATAGGACAAATTTCAGATATTCATTCCGGCAGTTTTTACAATAGGCAAGCAGTGCAGGGTGGTGTAGATCTAATGTTGAAGGAGAAGCCAGATCTGTTTGTCTTTACTGGCGATTTAGTAAATAACGAAACCTCTGAGGTTAAAGAATATAAAGACATTTTTGCAAGACTTAAAGCCCCTCTTGGGTCGTTTTCAACTTTGGGTAATCATGATTATGGTGATTACCGTAGTTGGTCTTCGGCTGCTGCCAAGCAAAAAAATCTTGATGATATTGTTCGTGTTCATAAAGAAATGGGCTGGGACCTGTTGAGAAATGACAACCGAACAGTTAAGATTGATGGAGAGGAGCTTGCAATTATCGGGGTTGACAACTGGGGAGTAGGCAGGTTTGCCAAATATGGTGATATTGAAAAAGCCTATGATGGAATTAAAGAGAAGCCAACGAAAATATTGCTCTCACATGATCCAA
>JBDLIU010000190.1:0-8760 GCA_039714715.1 Bacteroidota bacterium | reverse complement strand
TCCTAATCCGGTGAGTGGACATGAAAATGTAAGAATAAAAGTTTCGAATCCTACTTTAAATAGCCATGTTAAAATCAGTATCTTTGACCGCCTGGGAAGGGAACTTCCAGGGGGTGAATTGGAACTTACCTGGCAGAATAATGAATATATTTTAGAAGTTTCTACCTTGCCACGAGGGATTTATATACTAAACTTGCAATCTGAGACAAATTTTTCCAAGGTTAAAATTTTAAAATTATGAGTAACCGACCTCCGATTATTGCCCCATCAATACTGGCTGCAGACTTTGCCAATATCCAGAAAGAAGTTGAGATGCTGAATGAAAGTAATGCAGACTGGATTCATGTAGATGTCATGGATGGTGAGTTCGTTCCAAACATTTCTTTTGGCATACCTGTATGTAAAGCCATTAATAAACATGCCAAAATTCCTTTGGATGTACATTTAATGATTGTAAAGCCGGAAAGGTATGTAGAGGATTTTGCTAAGGCTGGTGCAGAGATCATAACCGTGCATTATGAAGCATGCCCACATCTTCATCGTAACATACAACAAATTAAGGCTTTGGGGTGCAAAGCAGGCGTGTCGTTAAACCCTCATACTAATGTTGATGTATTGGCTGATACAATAAAAGATATAGATCTCGTTTTAATTATGTCGGTTAATCCTGGCTTTGGTGGTCAGAAATTTATTGAGCAGACCTATGAAAAGATTAAGAAGCTAAAAGCTATTATTGATGAAACTGGCGCATCAACCATTATTGAGATAGACGGTGGTGTTAATACAGATAATGCCGGGGCCTTAATTGATGCTGGTGCTAAAGCCCTGGTTGCCGGTAGTTTTGTCTTCAGGTCAGATGATCCAATTAAAACTATTTCAGACCTTAAAAACTGTTAGATATTGTCAATGAGGCTCATTTTTATCTTGTCCGGATTATTGTGGGCCAGTATCTCATACTCACAGCATGTAGTGAAAGGGACTGTTCAAAATGAACAGGGAGAACCCATAGAAGGTGTTAACATTCTGGTAGTTGAAAATTCATCAGGAACCATAAGTGACGACAAGGGGTTATTTGAATTACGCTTAAATACATCGGGCAAGTATTCATTACAATTTTCTCATCTTCAATATCACGCCCAGGTAATAAACCTTAACACCGATGCCTTACCAGAATCTTTTTCGATAATTCTGGAAACCAAAGAAGAGATTCTTGAGGGTCTGGAAGTAATTGCCAAAGAACCCAATGTAATAGCGGTCAACAGGGTAAGATTAAGCACAGAGAACCTTAACCTGGCTCCGGTTCCCTTTCAGGAAATAACCAGTATAATTGCTACATTACCATCCGTAACAAGTAATAACGAGTTGTCTTCGGCTTATTCGGTAAGGGGAGGAAACTATGATGAAAACCTGGTGTTGGTTAATGGTATCCCTGTTTACAGGCCATTTCTTGTACGGTCAGGACAGGAAGAAGGATTGAGTTTTATCAATACGGATCTGATATCTTCTGTGGATTTTTCTGCCGGAGGATGGTCAGTTGAATATGATGATAAGATGTCATCTGTATTATCCGCCACTTACAAGTCTCCCAAACAGTTTGGAGGTTCTGCCATGATCAGTTTATTGGGCGCTAAAGCTCATCTGGAGGGTAAAATAGGAGATAATACAGAATATTTGATCGGTGCAAGACATAAAAGGGCTGGTTATCTGTTAAACACGCTCAATGTAAAAGGGAATTATGATCCCAAATTCACAGATATCCAGACATTTTGGAAGTTCAGGCTATCTGACAAGACTTCAATAGATCTGCTTGGCGCTTATGCCAACAATAATTATCAGCTTGTGCCAGAGATGTCGAGTGTAAGTTTTGGCACATTCAATAAAGAACTTAGATTAAATGTTGCTTTTGATGGCCAACAGCAGCTGAAATATCATACAATGCAGGGTGCTGTCAAGCTTAATCACAGGGTATCTCCTAACATTTACTGGTCTACAATCTTATCGGTTTCTAATTATAATGAGCAAGAAAGTATAGATCTGGAGGCTGGATACAGGCTTTGTGATGTGGACAAGAATGTTGGTTCAGCTACTTTCGATGAGTGTATTTCATTAAGGGGCATTGGCACGATATACAATTATTCCCGCAACCAATTGTCAGCAGTTCTAATTGATGCTGAGTCTGCTCTAAGTTATCAAATAAACGAATCTCAGGCTCTGAATCTAGGTGTAGCGTATTCCAGGCAATTGTTCGATGACTATATCAATGAATTTGAGCTGATAGATTCTGCAGGTTATGTAAATGTTGAAGACCAAATGTTAGGTGAGCATGATACCAGGGCTCATATTATTAAGGGATATGTGCAGCATAGTATTGACCATGATCAATGGTCGTGGGTTTATGGTGTTAGGATAAATCATAATACCATAAATAGACATACACTGGTAAGTCCAAGAGTATTGGTGAATTATGTGCCTGAGGGAAGAGGTAATATTGATTTTTCTATGGGCATTGGCGTATACCAGCAACAACCATTTTATAAAGAATACAGAAATACCGATGGGTCACTGATCACTGATATAAAAGGCCAGTCATCTGCCCATATAAATCTTGGTGTGAATTACAGGATGACCTGGTGGGGAAGACAATTTATATTATCTACAGAAGCTTACTATAAATACCTGTGGAACCAGATACCTTATATTATTGAAAATGTGAGGTTACAGTATTATCCGGAATACAAAGCGCATGCTTATGCTGTTGGGTTTGAAACGAGATTGGGAGGCGAATTTATTCCGGGTACCGAATCATGGTTTAGCCTGGGTATTTTGTCTACGGAAGAACGGATTGATGAGCTTGATGAGGATTATGTAAGAAGACCAACAGACCAGCGATTTAAAATAGGATTTGTATTTGAAGATCATATTCCCGGTGATCCCAGTCTCAGGGTAAACCTGAATTTTCAATATGGAAGCGGATTGCCTGTTGGCCCACCCAACACACTTATAGGTCGGAATTCATTTGGTGGTGGAGATTATACCAGGCTGGATATTGGTTTTTCGAAGATTATTAAATTTGATGATAAGATGCTCGATTTTGTCAGGTTGGGAGTGGAGATAAATAACCTTATTGGAAGCAGGAATGCAGTCTCCTATACATGGATCAAAGATGTATACAACCAGCAATTTGCAGTGCCTAATTACCTTACAGGACGTCTTTTCAATGTTGTGCTAACTACCCAGTTTTAGACTGGTTCAAGGCTTTTATGGCCACCAGAATAGTAAAAAGCAAAGAAATCGCTGCCAAAATCACCAAAGTAGTCGTGGAAATAGCACTTTCAATACCAAATGTTGCGTAGAAAGCTTTAGTTAAGTTGATAAGCCCCAGTATACCGGTTATCCATAGAATCAGCATGAGAATAATATTACCCAGCCATTTATTAGTGTATGCTTTCATAACTGAATTATTATTAAGCACCAGGAGGATGGTGGCAGCCAGGAAGGGTAATAAAATACCATTTACTGCCTGAGCCAGAATTATTATTGGGATTGGTTTTACATCGGTAATTCCAAAGATCAGCCCGGTTAAAAGCACAATTATCCAGACTGCATGAAAAGCTTTATTCGGAGATTTTGTTTTGATTGTTGAGGTAAATGTAATAGATGCCGCCCAGGGTGCAGTGATGGCGGAGGTTAACCCGGCTGCAAAAAGCCCAAATGCAAAGAAATAGGTAGCCCAGGATCCTGTAGCATTGGCCAGCGTTGAGGCTACATTGGCGAAAGAATATTCTCCGGTAACTTTACTGCCAATCAAAATTAAGGAAATTGAGATCAGGCCTCCCAGGATCACCGACAAACCCAAACCTCTTCTCATGCTTTTTAATTCCTGTGAGGTTGCCAGTTTGGATCCAAGAAAGAGATTATAAGGCACAACTGTAGTGCCAATTAGTCCCAGCACCAACAATTCGGATCCTGCCGGGAATCGAGGGATAAATAATCCTTTTGCCACTTCAACAGTATTTAAATCCAATGTAAAAACAACAACCAGGAGGCTCAGACCCATTACTCCAATAATTGTGGCCAGCACATTGGTTATCAGGTTAAACCGATTTGAGTATAATAGTACTGCGGCTATCACTACGATTACCACAGTAGCTAGCTTTGAGTTAATGGCCGTAGTAATTGATATCCCTGCAATAGCGCCCAATATGTTACCTGCTTCATAAGCAGCACAACCCAAAATCACTGCAATTGTTAGCATCAAAGCCAGCGAGAACCTCTTTTTTGTAGCTCTAAATTGTATAATAATTGCTTCTCCCAGGCTCAGGTTTGAAGCAATATTGATTCTGGCAGCACCTTCCTGTAACACGATACAGGCTACCACGGCAAAAACGATTGTCCAGAGTAAAGAAGCGCCATACTGGGCTCCTGCATTGGTTGTGGCCGTCACGGTTCCGGGACCGATAAAAGCCGCTGAGATTACTAGCCAGAGGAGTGTTTTGCGCAAGGTTTTTTAGTTTCTTCGAAAATAGGTATTAAGTGTTGCATTATCTAGAATATAGGGTATAACTAATATTATGGATTTGACAAAAAATTAGAATTATTGAAATATAGTTGTGATATCAATAAAGTCCCCTCCTTGGAGGGGATATTGGGGTGGGTTATCTTTACTGATGAAAATCATTCACAATGAAAGGAACACTTGAAATCTGTTGTACATCCTATGAGTCTGCTTCAATAGCTGATAGTGCTGGTGCAGATCGAATTGAGCTTTGCGATAATATTTTTGAAGGAGGCACTACGCCAGGCCCCGGGCTTATCAGCAGAGTGTGTGACAACCTAAATATCGATTGTTATGTGCTTATCAGACCAAGGGGAGGTGACTTTGTGTATTCTGATGATGAGTTTGAAATAATGAAAGCAGACATCAGGTATTGCAAGGAACAAGGTGCAGAAGGAATCGTAAGTGGTGTTCTTACAGAAACCGGGGAGGTTGATGTTGAGAGAACTAAACAGTTGGTGGCGTTGGTCGGTGATATGGATTTTACATTCCACAGGGCCTTTGACCTGACTGTTGATCCACAGAAAGCGCTACACGATGTAATCAAAACAGGAGCATCAAGAATTTTAACTTCAGGTTTACAAAATAATGTGGTGGAGGGAAAAGTAATGTTAAGAGATTTGGCAAATTGGGCTGGAAGTGATATAAAAATCATGGCTGGAGGTGGTTTAAAATCGTCAAATTTCAGGGAGGTTATGGACTTTACTGGCTGTAAGGAATTTCACACAACAGCTAAAACCTGGAAATTTAACCAACCTAAAAAAGGTAATGATGTTCCAATGAATGGTGCCAAAGACATTCCTGAAGATAAGGTGATGGTTGTTTCTGCTGAAGAGATAAACAAAATCAAAGAAATTTTAGAAAAGAGCTAAATGATTACCCGATTTAAACTAAGCGTAATTACTGTTGTTGTTTTAGTCATGACTGGTTGTCAGACTGATATGTTAAAAAGCAGGATGGATCTATCAGATAACTGGCAATTCAAGGCAATTGATTCAACAGAATGGTATAAGGCATCCGTGCCAGGTGTAGTACAAACTGATTTATATACAAACCAGATTATTCCTGATCCACTTTATGGTGCTAATGAAGATGCTATTCTATGGATTGAAGATAACCTCTGGGAATACAAAACATCGTTTTCATTAACAGCTAAACAAAAGAAGTTAGAGAAAATAGACCTTGTATTTGATGGTCTTGATACCTATGCAGAAGTTTTTCTAAATGGTAAGCCTATTTTGGAGGCCAATAATATGTTCCGTAAATGGCGGCTGGATATTAAAGACTCCCTGCTTGAGGGAGATAATGAACTAAGGGTGGTCTTTACTCCACCAATAACAGAAAACAAAGAAAGGATCAAAAATCTGGGGTATAAACTGCCTGCCGGAGCAGAAACTGGTGAATGGCAGGCCAGTCCGTTCACTCGCAAGGCACCCTACCAGTTTGGGTGGGACTTTGCACCCAGGATGGTAACTATGGGCATCTGGAAACCGGTCTATCTTGAACTTTGGGAAGGAGCAAGAATAGAAGATATTTGGTTTAATCCTATTAATATCAATGAACAGGAGGCTGGTTACACAGCCTACATTACAATTCATGGTGCAAAGAGTGGCACATCATGTAATGTGAAAGTATTGGATCAGGAATTGGATGTAGTTTTAAAAGCTGGGTTTAATAGAATTGCCGTTGATTTTACCATCGATTCACCTGAATTATGGTGGCCTAATGGCTGGGGAGAAGCTTTTCTGTATGATATTCCTGTACAGTTGGAGGTTGGAGGAACTATTGCAGATTCTACTTCACAAAGGCTAGGAGTTAGAACTATTGAACTTGAGCAGATAGCAGACAGTACGGGAAGGTCGTTTGATTTTATTGTTAATGGCAAAAAATTGTTTGTGAAAGGAGCTAATTGGAGTCCGTTAAGCATGTTCCCGGGCCAGGTTGATGATTCGGTGTACATCAATAGGATTAATGCAGTGAAAGATGCTAATATGAATATGTTGCGTGTGTGGGGTGGAGGAACTTATGAAAAGGATATCTTTTATGATTTATGCGATGAGCATGGTATTCTGGTTTGGCAGGACTTTATGTTTGCCAACTCAATGTATCCGGGAGATGATGATTTTGTAGAAAATGTATGGGAAGAAGTAGTACACCAGGTTAAGCGATTACGCTGGCATGCCTCATTAGCACACTGGAACGGTAATAATGAAATAACCGTAGCATGGTATAATTGGGGGTGGCAAAAGGCTTTTGGATATTCTCCGGAAGATTCCGCTAAAATTTGGCAGAGTTACCAGGATCTATTCAGAATGGAAATACCAGAGATGATCTATAGGTATGATCCTAACCGTTCCTATACAACTACTTCACCACAGAGTAATTGGGGAACACCAGAAAATTTCAACTACGGTAGCATGCACTACTGGGGTGTTTGGCATGGTCCGGATACATTTGATGATTTTAAAGACAATATTGGCAGGTTTAATGCTGAATATGGTTTCCAGTCGTTTCCTATGCTCGAGACCATGAATACATATGCAGACGTTGCTAATCTCACCCTGGAAAGTTCCAGTGAAATGACCCATCAGAAAAGTTATGTTGGTAATAAGAAGATCATAGAAGAAGGGGAGAAGTATTTTGGTAAGGTTACTGATTTTGCAGATTTTGTAAATAAAAGCCAGTTAACACAGGCATTGGCATACAAAAAAGCAATAGAAGCACATCGAATGGATAAGGTAAGGTGTGGTGGTACGCTCTTTTGGCAGCTCAATGATTGCTGGCCGGGCCCCAGTTGGTCGGTAATTGATTATTATGGACGAAAGAAGGTAGCATTTGATGTTATAAAAGACAGGTACAAACCGGTTATTGTGGTGATGGCTAATGACGACAATGATAATTTCATTATATCGATAATCAACGACAGCCTTGAAACTGTTGATGCTAAACTTTTAATTGAGCTTCATAAAGCTGATGATGATAGGCTTTGGGTAACTGAGAAACTAATACAAGTTGAGGCTAACGCAGTTCAAAAAGTGTATCGGTCTGATATTGGAAAGATATTGGATGGGATGTTTAAAGACCTCGTCTATTTAAAAGCAACCGCAATTATTAATGATCAAATAGTGGATATTGAAAAAGCCTATTTTGTTGAGCCTAAGGATTACAATGGTGACTATGATTTAGTTGGTATAAATTAATTTGTAAAGACCTGAGTCAAAATATTCCTGTACAATTAGCTTCAAAAAAGGTGAACGTTAATTCAGAAATTAACAAGGTTTAACATAATTCACTCAACTTTTACACCTGATATTAAGTTATTTGAGTAACTCAAAAGACAAAATCATGCTCTACAACTATCTCAAAGTTACTTTTCGTAACATCTGGCGCTCAAAGGTTAATTCATTCATAAATATTATAGGTTTATCGGTAGGGATAGCAAGTGCAATTCTCATTGTTCTGTTTGTAAAAGACGAACTTACATTTGACAGGTTTCATAGCAAAATAGATCGATTATACAGGGTAACCACATCAATCTCCCGTGATGGCGATGGTGAAATGGAAGGTATGACCCCGTTTGTGATAGGTAGTACCATAAAGGATGAAATTCAAGATATCGAAGCAGCCATAAATCATACTTCATACAGTGATATGGTAGAGCATGGTGAAACTAAATTCAGGGAAACCATAACTGTTGTAGGGGCTGAATTTTTCAAGATGTTTGATTTTAAAGTACTTGATGGATCGATCAACAACGCGTTAACAAAAGTTTCAGATGTTATTATTACAAGAGAAATGGCTGAGAAGTATTTTGGAGAAGTAGCTGTTACCGGGGAGACAATCCGTATTAGTGCAGGAGGTGAGTTAAAGGATTACCAAATCGTAGCAGTTCTTGATAACCTACCTTCCAACTCAAGTTTCCAGTTTAATTTCCTCGTTGGAGATGAAAACCTGAAATTCCTTTTTGCAGAAAGACAGTTGAACCATTATTTTATGATTGCTGGAGAGGTTTATGTATTACTACGTGAGGGTGTTACTCCTGAAGAGGTAGAGGCCAAGATTCCTGCTATGGTAGAAAAGGGGCTGGGAGAAGAAATGTATTCCAGGGTACATTATAAAAATGGTCTTCAACCAATGGCTGATATACACCTTGGACCTCAAATGAATAGCCTGGTTCCAATAAGTGATCCTAACTACACGATGAT
>JBDLIU010000189.1:0-8763 GCA_039714715.1 Bacteroidota bacterium | reverse complement strand
GATGCTGTTGATCAAATGCTGGAGGAACAAAGGCCTAAATCAGAAGCACAATTTACTATGGTCGGAATGCTTAAAAGTTTTGGTATTCAGATAATTGTATTTGCTGTTCTTGCATTAATTACTGGTCTTATCGTAAGGAAGAGGGAACAGGTTTCAGATGTAGTTTAACCAATGACAGACATTTCGGTTGTAGTACCTCTTTACAATGAAGAGGAATCTTTAGAAGAACTTGTGGCGTGGATAAGCCGTGTAGCAGATGAAAACAATTTCAGCTATGAGGTATTATTGATTGATGATGGCAGTACTGATTCTTCATGGGATGTGATCAACAAACTGGCAACTGAAAACCAAAATATAAGAGGAGTTCGCTTCAATCGAAATCATGGTAAATCTGCAGCCCTGGATGCAGGATTTGGCCTGATTAAGGGGGACGTGGTAATTACATTGGATGCTGACCTTCAGGATAGCCCTGATGAGATCCCTGCACTCTTCAAAAAAATAAAGGAAGAAGGGTATGATCTCGTGTCTGGGTGGAAGAAGAAGCGTCATGATCCGTTTATTAAAAACAATACCAGTAAAATATATAACGGTGTTTCACGTATTCTTACCGGCATTAAACTCCACGACATGAACTGTGGGCTGAAAGCTTATAAGGCCGATGTAGTGAAAAACATTCACATCTATGGTGAAATGCATCGTTATATTCCGGTAATTGCAAAATGGCAAGGATTTACAAAAATCGGAGAGCAGGTTGTTATTCATCAAAAAAGAAAATACGGTAAAACTAAATTTGGCATGGAGCGATTTATACATGGCTTTCTGGATCTTCTTACAATAATATTTGTGTCAAAGTTCAGGAAACGACCAATGCATTTCTTTGGCACTTTAGGTGTTTTGTCTTTCCTGTTTGGCTTCTTGTCAGCATCATGGATCATCTGGCAGAAAATAGATTCAATTTATTTCTCTCAGGTCCCAGTTCAAAGAGAAGTAGTAGATCAACCATTGTTTTTCCTGGCATTGGTAGCGATCATTATTGGGGTGCAATTGTTTTTAACCGGATTTATTGCAGAACTGCTGGCTCGCCAATCAGCAAGTAAGAAGGAGCACCTGGTTGTAGATACTGTAGGGGAATAGTAATGCGTTTCTATTCGATAATTATTCCGGTTTATAATCGACCTGATGAAGTAGAAGAGCTACTCCAAAGCCTTGCTGTACAAACTAAAAAGGATTTTGAAATAATTATTGTGGAAGATGGTTCTACTGATCAATGCGAGCATGTTGTTGATCAGTATAAAAACCAGTTGGATATCCGTTACTTTTTCAAGGAGAATGAAGGACAGGGATTTAGCCGTAATTATGGATTCGATCGAGCCAGGGGGGATTATTTAATTGTATTCGATTCAGATTGCCTGATACCTGCAGATTATCTGCAAATAGTTGATGATAGTTTAAACAAGGAACCACTGGATGCTTTTGGGGGACCTGACAGGGCGGATGAGTCCTTTACACTGGTGCAAAAAGCGATCAATTATTCCATGACATCTCTTTTCACAACGGGGGGTATCAGGGGAAGAAAAAAGCATGCAGGCACTTTTCATCCACGTAGTTTTAATATGGGGATGTCCAGGGAGGTTTATGAAAAAACCGGCGGCTATATTATTACCCGAATGGGAGAAGATATTGAATTCAGTATCAGAATTATTGAGAATGGCTTTAAAGTTGGCTTAATTGATGACGCCTATGTATATCATAAACGAAGAACAAGTTTAGGCCAGTTTTATAAGCAGCTGCATTTCTTTGGAAGAGCCCGTGTGAATGTTAATCGTTTTCATAAAGGAGAGATTAAACTTGTACACTTTTTTCCAATCTTCTTCCTTGCAGGCTGGCTGGTTTTTCTATCATCTTATTTTTTCAACGAGACTATATTTTACCTGGGCCTGAATTCTGTTGCAATTTATTATGGATTAATCTATCTAGACAGCACATATAAAAATAATAACCTGTTAGTGGGATTTCTTTCTTTGTTAACTGCCACTATCCAGCTAGGAGCATATGCTATCGGTATGATTTCGGAGTCATTAAAACGTAATCCTGTTCAGGAGATCAGGAAATAATCATCATCTTGTACATTACTGGTTGTAGCATTGATGCTACGAGCAGGTTGTGCTTTAGTAACCATACTTTTCTTTCCATTTTGCAAGAAGGTTTTTACGTATTTCATTCTCCCTGGCATTATTCCCTGGCTCATAGAATTTTGTGTTAGATAAATCATTAGGCAAGAACTCCATATCTATAAAATTTCCGTCATAAGAATGAGCATATTGGTAACCTTTGCCATACCCTTCTTCTTTCATGAATCGGGTAGGAGCATTTCTAAGTGCAAGGGGAACCGGGAGATCTCCTGTTTCTTTTACTTTTCTCAATGCTTCGTCTATGGCAAGGTAACTCGCATTGCTTTTAGGGGAAGAGGCAAGGTATATAGCTGTTTGAGATAAAATAATTCTGGCTTCAGGGTAACCTATTACATTAACCGCCTGAAAACAACTATTGGCTAAAACCAAAGCCGTAGGATTGGCATTGCCAATATCTTCGGAGGCAAGGATGAGCATCCTGCGTGCAATGAACTTAACATCTTCTCCACCATCAATCATTCTTGCCAGGTAATATAAGGCTGCATTGGGATCACTACCTCTAATCGATTTGATAAAGGCTGAAACTATATCATAATGCTGCTCTCCTGCTTTATCGTATAATGCAATTCTTTGCTGAGCCAGTTCGATAAGTTTATCATCTGTTACCGTAATCTTTTTATCATCTGAAGCATCAGCCACCAGCTCGATAAGGTTGTACAGTTTTCTGGCATCACCGCCTGCCAGGTTGTAGAGTGCTTCCTTTTCCTCGAATTTAATCTCCCTTTGTTTAATGCTATGGTCTTCCTTTAAAGCCTTATCAAGAAGTATTTGCAGGTGGTCGTTGGTTAATGATTTAAGTGTATAAACCTGGCAACGGGAGAGCAATGCAGAATTTACTTCAAAAGACGGGTTCTCTGTAGTAGCGCCAATAAGGATTATTATGCCTTTTTCTACTGCTCCAAGTAGGGCATCCTGCTGTGATTTGTTAAACCTGTGAATTTCATCAATAAAAAGAATTGCCTTGGCCAGTCTTTTGGCTTTTGCAATTACATCTCTTACATCTTTTACACCTGCGGATACTGCACTTAGCGTAAAAAAAGGAGAATTTACTTCATTTGCAATAATATTGGCAATAGTGGTTTTACCAACACCTGGTGGTCCCCACAAAATCATTGAGGGCACATTGCCACTCTTAATTACTTTTCTAAGAACGCCATCTTTACCTAAAAGGTGTTCCTGTCCAACCAGATCATCAATAGAAGCAGGTCGTAATCGTTCGGCTAAAGGTGTTTTGGATTCCAGCAATTTTTATTAATAATTATATACTTCTTCAAAAGTCGTAAATTCGTAATAATTCATATGCCATCCAAATATAAATTACATTCAGCCCTTTTTATAGTGGCTTTAATTTATGGCGCCAATTATAGCATCGCCAAGGTGGTAATGCCTTTATACATTGGTCCATTTGGTGTAATATTTATTAGGGTTATCGTTGGAACTGCCATATACTGGTTTATAGCTTCCTTGACTACCAAAGAGAAAATCAAACGGAAGAGAGAATATATGCAGCTGGCCGGCCTTTCATTATTTGGAGTGGCGATCAATCAGCTGATGTTTTTCAAAGGTTTGAGTTATACAACCCCAATAACTGCATCCGTAATAATGACTTCATCGCCTATTGTTGTGTTGGTTGTATCTTATTTCATCTTAAAGGAGCGAATAACAGCCAATAAACTGATTGGAATTGCTTTAGGGGCAATAGGGGCCGTTTTATTAATAGGAATTGAAGGATTTAGCTTTTCTAGTGAAACTTTTATAGGCAATTTATTTATCCTGATAAACGCAACTTCGTTTAGTATTTACCTGGTGCTTGTAAAGCCATTAATGTACAGGTATAAAGCAATTACAATTATCAAATGGGTATTTCTGTTTGGGTCGTTGTTTGTTATCCCTTTTGGATTTAATGAGTTTATTGAGATCGAGTGGGCTACATTGCCATATGACGCATGGCTATCCTTAGGTTACATAATTATTGCGACCACATTTATTGCCTACCTCTTAAATACCTGGGCATTAAATTATGTAAGTCCTTCTGTAGTTGGCTATTACATTTATCTCCAACCGGTATTTTCAACTTTTATCGCAATTACTTTCAGGGGAGACAAACTTACGCTTAACGAGATACTTTATTCAGCGTTAATTTTTATAGGAGTTTATTTAGTAAGTGTAAGGAGGTCGAAAAAACTTACTGGCCATTAGGCTTGAGCTTCTCAAGGTTTTCCTGTGAAAGAGGTTTGTTAATATACTTCTTAACGTATTCGTATTTCTTCGATTTATTAACATCGGCAGGACTAATAGATGAAGTTAGCATAACAACACTGCAAAGTGCTTTTGTCTCTCCATCTAATTTTTCGAACTCATCCAGGAATTGAAACCCATCCATCAGTGGCATATCAATATCAAGGAATATTAATTCAGGAAGCACATTCTGACCGGAGACATGTAATTTTTCCATGTTTTTCAGAAACTCAATGGCACTTCGTGCACCTGTATGAATATAAATATGTTCAGTAATACCTGATGCTTCTATCATCTTCTGATTAATAAGATTATCAATCTCATTATCATCAATAAGCATTACAGCATAATATTTAGAATTTTCCATATTTATAATTTGATTGTTCCAAGATAGAATTAAATGATTTGAATACCAATAGTCTGCTTAAATAATGCTTGTTTTAATAAGAAAAATCTAATAAGAAGGGCCAGTAAAAATGTCACCTTCGTACGTACAAATTCATAATCCTCTGTAGACAAATTTAAAAAAAAGGGAAGCAATTTGCTCCCCTTTTCTGATATAATATTATTGTTACCAGTCAACAGAATAATATGATTTGGTCCCATCAGGAAATATGCCAAGGAAAATAACGCGTTCGCCATTTTTATCCGCCATGGTACGTTCCAGATCATTTAAGGTATTAATTCTTTGTTTATCTACATGAGTTATGATAAATCCCGCATCGATTCCTGCGTCTTTCCATTTCCCTTCTCCCAAATCGACTAGCTTAACACCTCCATCTATTTTTAATCTATCCAGTTCTTGTTGTGAAACTTCTTCGAACTGAGATCCTGCGATGGTAGTTTCTGATTGCCTTTCAACCACTTCTGTTGTGCCACCTGTATTCTTTAGAGTGACTACAACTTTTTCCTCTTTTCCATTTCGAAGGAAAACTATTTCTACTTTGTCTCCTGGTCTATGAATTGCTACTAATTCCTGAAGCCTTGATGTGTTTTTAACCTCTTTGTCATCTACTGCTATAATCACATCTTCTGCTTTTAAACCTGCTTCTTCTGCGCCACTGCCATCATTTACCTCTGCTACATATACACCTTCAACTACATCGAGGTCTTTATCCTTAGAGAGTCGAGCTGAGACATCTGTTATTCTTATGCCTAATAACCCACGTTGAACAACTCCGAATTCCAACAAGTCATCCATTACCTTTTTTACAAGGTTAACGGGAATGGCAAAAGAATACCCCGTATAGCTTCCTGTTTGAGAAGCAATGGCCGTATTAATGCCAATCAGTTGACCGGATGTGCTAATAAGTGCACCACCTGAGTTGCCTGGATTTACTGCTGCGTCTGTTTGGATAAATGATTCTATTTGTAAATTGTTTTCAGCTCTAAGAATTCCTATGTTCCTTGCCTTAGCACTTACAATTCCAGCCGTAACAGTAGAGGTTAAATTAAATGGATTACCAACAGCTAAAACCCATTGCCCAACCACCACGTCATCTGAATTACCATAAGGCAGGAATTCGAGATTAGCTTCATCAATTTTAATTAATGCAAGATCGGTTGTCGGATCTGTGCCGATAACCTTGGCTGTATAACTACGATTATCTTCCAGGATAACCTCAATTTCGGAGGCATCTTCAACCACATGATTATTAGTTACAATATAGCCATCATTAGAAACAATTACTCCCGATCCTGTCGAAGCAGAAGGTCCTTGTTGCCAGCGGTAAAATCCTTGTGTAACAATTCTTGAATCATATTTTGAATGAATAAACACTACACTGTTTACTGCCTTCTCTGAGATGGCAGTAAAATCAAGATTAATAGGTACGGTTTCCTGGTAGTTTGATGACACCCTCTGCATTACTTGTTCCTGGTGATCCTGAATTGATTTATAAGCAGGGTTATATGTTTCAAATGTTTTGTATCCACCAATTGCGATTACGCCACCTATAGCTGCTGCAATTACTATTGCTAATAAAAAATTCTTCTTCATATCTTTAAAATCTTCCTCAGTTTAATACGCAAATCTATCAACTCTGTTGTCATGATAAACAATTAAATCAATTTTATGATAGCTTTTAACAATTCTTAACAAATAGATATAAAATGAAAAAGGCGGGCCGGAGCCCACCTTCTTAACCTAACTTAACCTAAACTATTCCTGACTAAAACACCAGGGTCAAATGTGCTTATGACTTATTTATGTCAAAAGCTTTACTCCACACAACTTATTTTACTTTTATTGTTGTTTTCACAATTTTTGTTTCATCCTTTGGTATAGCTACTTCGAGGATTCCATCTTTGTATTGCGCTTCAATTTTTGATGCAGCTACATTTTCAGGTAAAGTGAATGACCTTCTAAAGGTACCATAGCTGGTTCGCACAGATTTGAAAGACTTGTTAGATTTCTCTTCTTCGTACTTACGCTCACCACTTACTGTTAGTATGTTGTCATCAACACTCAACTCAAAGCTTTCCTTTTCAAAACCTGGTACTGCAAAATGCAATTCATAACTTTTATCAGATTCAAGGATGTCTACAGCTGGAACAAAGTTTTCCTCCTGTGTATTATCATACATTGAATCATTGAAAAACCTCTCCAGTAATCCTCCCATGTTATTTGGGAAATAATTTGTTGCTCCGTTTCTATATTTTACGATATTCATGATTTTAAATTTTAGTTACTAATTGTTTTTGATTTCATTCTTTATCCTATCAAAACCATACCAACACGAAAATGAGCCAATTTTCATAACAAAACATGCCAAAATGGCATTAAATAATCAAATCGGCTTAACAAAACGGTCAAAATGACATGTTATTATTAAATTTATGGCAATTATTCTTTGTCTATCTTTGACGACTTATTAACTAAATATAGATGGGGGATCGTTTAAAGAGATTTTTTAAAGTATTGGGTCCGGGGATATTGTTTGCCAGCACTTGTATTGGAGTGTCTCATCTGGTTCAGTCGACAAGGGCCGGTGCTGATTATGGATTCATGTTACTGGGGGCGATTATTCTTGCCAATATATTTAAATATCCATTTTTCGAATTTGCAGTAAGATATACAAGTGCAACAGGTGACAGTGTCATTGATGGTTATGCTCGTAAGGGCAAGTGGATCGTTTGGACATTTTTTATAATTTCTATTCCATCGATGGTAATAGTAACGGCTGCCGTAACATTTGTTAGCTCGGGATTATTAGGCAATCTACTTGGGATTAACCTGCCAACAAATATTTGGGCGATATCCCTTTTTATAGTAAGTGTACTAATATTAGCGATAGGGCGCTATAAGCTTCTGGACAACTTGCTTAAGCTAGTAGGATTGGTTCTTCTACTGTCTACACTTGTTGCTTTCGTAAGTGCCCTTATGCATGGCCCGGTTGAGCAAGCACCTACATTCGAGCCCAGGGAACTATACTCGATTAGTGGAATTATGTTTGCAATTGCCTTAATGGGATGGATGCCAACAGCAGTCGATCTTTCTGCCTGGACCAGCTTGTGGGTAGAAGCTAAAGTAAAAACAACAGGATACAGACCAACTCTTAAAGAAAGCCTGGCAGATTTTAATTTTGGATATATTATATCGGCAGTACTTTCACTTTTTTTTCTAACGCTGGGAGCCTACATAATACATGGTACCGGCACAGAACTCTCAAATAATTCAGCCGGTTTTGCAAATCAGTTGATAACAATGTTTACCACTGCCATTGGACAGTGGAGCTATACCATAATTGCAATTGCAGCGTTTTCCACTATGTTTTCAACCACAATAATGGTTGTAGATGGTTACGGAAGGGCAATGAATAGAACATTTAAGCTGATGACAAAAGGCCTGGGTACTGACGATAGCAGGAAGTCATATATAATTTGGACTGTTATTATTACTGTTACTGCCTACCTTGTGATATCACAGTTTTTGAACAACCTGAAGAGTTTAGTGGATCTGGCAACTATTTTATCCTTTGTGATTGCCCCACTGGCTGGCCTCCTTAATTATATTGTAATTAGATCGGATGAGATCCACGGTAAGTTCAGACTCCCGAAATGGTTAAATCTGTTAGCAATTGCAGGATTGGTATTTCTTACTGTGTTTACAATAATTTTCTTTGCCGTTTGGTTTATGCCGGGCTGGTTTGAGAGTACTTTTTTGTAGGGATTATTGGCTTATCACCATTACCGTAATAAAATTACCGTAATAAAAAACTATGATCACTTATGCGTCAGGATTTTCTAGGCTCCTCCTTCCGCCAGTTGGCGGAAGGAGGAGCCCTGAAAGATCTAACGCATTGATGCGTTCTGCTAGTTGTTTACTGTACGT
>JBDLIU010000188.1:0-8792 GCA_039714715.1 Bacteroidota bacterium | reverse complement strand
ATATCTTGTTCTTGGTGCATGGGAAGGAACGTGTTCAATATAATCGGGATAGGTATAAACTTCCCTCCGAGATTTTACCGCAGGCAAATGGAAGTGGATGTTAATATCTTCATCAAGTTATTTTTCGCTTGTCTTGCTGAACCAACTATATGATTTCGCAAAGTACTCTTTTACATCATCTGCCCAATTGGTAGAATTTTTCTGCTTGTCCTGATTACGCTTGGCCGTAAATAATCCTTTTTGCTTATAGTAAATGGCCAGGTTAAAGTTACGTTCATCACCCTGTGATGTATTGGTATTGATTGATTTCAAATAGGAATTATATAATCCATTTAATGTGCTATCCAACATATAATCCAAAACCGGATTATACCAAACATCGTTGTCACTATATGCATTATATTGGAACCTGTCATTAATAGATTGGGTAATATGTCCACTTTTATTAGCAATTTGTCGATAAATTTCAAAAGGTTTATAACCGGTTCTTTCAGCATATCCACTTACATAAGTGTCCAAAGCTTGCCAGTGGCCATAGTTAGCAAAATATCCGGCTATAGTATTTCCATCTGTAGGATATGTATTATAGTTAGGTTGATTTTCTATGAGTTTATCTATAGATATGAGACAAGCTTTAGTATTTCCTAAAGAAGCGTAAACATTAGCTAATATCTGGTATTTCCCATTATGACTAAAAGTATCAGAAGTTGCTCCGGCTGTAATTATCTTTTCCTTAGAGTAATGTGATTGAATTGCTGAATTCTTATCCAAAAGGATAGAGACGATATGTTCTAATTGCTTATTTGTAAATTGATAATGATTCAATCCCATCTCAATGCTTTCATTAAACTTCTGCATATCCATATCGTCATATGGATTCTCTAATAACTGTATCGTTAAACCAGCTAGCATTCCGATTACATTAGACTGAGCCAGCTTTACTTCTTTGTCATTCTCAAAAAAGTAGAGATAATACTCCAGGATTTCAGCAAGATTGAGCAAATCCTTTAGCGCTGTATTCTGATCTTCCTGTTCATCTGGTATCGTATTATATAATCGTGTAGCCAGACTATCGGCATAAAGGATTGCAGGTTTTTTCAGGGATAAATTGCCTTGCCGGTCGTGATGCACCAATAACTCAGCTGCTGCAATAGCAGTTTTAAAACGATTCTGGTCAGATTCAATGCTATTTAATATGGGGAAAAACTTTCCTTTTTCAATACGCTCACTATTTATTGCATAGGTTGCCTTGTATTCATACCCTGCCTTATCTCCATTAATAAGAGTTATGGCATCGCGATGAATTTGTCTGATTACATAATCGTTTGTTCTTTTTTTATAATCATAATAATAAAAAGAACTAAGTCCCAGAATCACTAGAACACTAATTACAGCGGCAATTTTTCTGGGCCCGAATTTTACTACTGCCCTGGTAATCATGTGTTTGCGAGCACTTTTTGCTAAGAAATCGCCAGAATCAACAACAATTTGCGCAGACTCGTCCAGGTTTTTCGGAGTATCAGTAACCTGCTCATTATACCGGTTTATCCAGTTTTTGTTAATTCCGGCATCTGCATACCATTTTTCGAAATAAGTGAGCGATCCAATGGGTAATAAGAATCCTCCGGATTTCTCATGTTGTAACCAGCGATCCGCCTGCTGTTTAAAGTCTTTAAATACAGTAAACTTATCATACTCTTCTTTTGTCCAGATTCTTAACATATCCCAATTACGAATCAGACTTTCATGCGTGATATCAAGTACTGAATCAGCCTTGAGGTTATGTGAAGAAGAATCCTCCAGAATAAAGGGTCTTATAAAAGTATTTCCTGGATCACGGAATGAATTGATAACACCTGAAATAGTATCAAGGTCAGCTTCCGGATTGTTAAGGATATCCCTAATTTCTTCAAGTGTCATACGGTTTCTTACCTCTCTGCTTTTGTCGCTTTTAGTTAAGCAAGTAAAGGCAACTTTTATTATTTCATGAGCTAATTTATTAGAAATGATTTTCCCTGTTTTTTCTTTTAAATAGGCCGCTGCACTCTCATAGATTTTATTTGCATGAGCATCAAGAACATTATGAAGACTTCGTGAATGAAAACATTTCTGAATTCTTTTTGGTAACCTGTCAAACCATTCATTAAATCTATCCTGATCTTCAGGGGGTAATTCTTCAGGATTCAGACCACCAACCATAGCATAGTGGATAAGGTCCATCTCTTCTTTACCATCATCGGCAGCCTTCCATATTTGGTTAAGTGCATGCTGCAAGATTGGGAGTTGATCAACCCCATCTGTCATATCATATATTATGCGCTCGGTAAGTCTACGGTTGATATTGTGCCCACTTAGCGAGCAAGGTTCTTCAATTACTTCCTGCAATAGCTTTCGATTTAGTCTGGGGACAAAAAATTGGCTAAAGCCAATAAACTCCGGCAATCCTCTAAATGCAGCACATTGTCCAATAAAGTCAGAACGCATTGTAAAGACAATATAAATTGGCAGGTTTTTCTCAAAAGCGATTCTTGCTGTTTCAAGTAACAGGTTTATTGTTAAGGTTGCATTTACCGTAGGAATACCATTAGCATAATTCTCAGGATTGGTAAAGAATTCTTCGAATTGATCAACAAGAATTAAAAGGTTGGCAGCTGAATACTGCATTTTTTTTCGATCATCTTCAGATGCTTGTTGATAATCCACAGTAGATTTATCGAAATAGAGCTTTGATGATTTGTATAAATCTGATAGTGCAGAAAACCCATATTGCAACTCCGATTCTACCGTTGAAATACTTTCTATATTAAATGCTTTAGAGAGAGCGGCACAAAGATTCTGAAATGGTGTGCGTTCCGGGCGAAAATCTGCAACTTGCCAATTAGAATAATTCGCTTTTAAAAATCCTGCTCTTGCATTTGGGATGATTCCGGCATACACAATTGAAGATTTACCATCTCCTGAGGCACCAGTAAGCATTAGAAACTTGTTTTTCTCCAATTGAGTGGTAGCAATCTGTATATGCTCATCACGGCCTTTAAAATAGATTGACTCATCCTCCGTAAAGGAACGTAAGCCAGTGTAAGGGCATATGTTAAATTCGGTAAGCAAGGTTATTCGATGTTCATTACTTTAACATAGACTTTTTTAACCTCTCCAGGCACTTCGTCTTTAGGAACGATTGATGACACAACTTTTGGTGCCTTGAAATATCGTGCCATATTACTTTGAGGCTCATCCTCTCCAACCAACATAAGTGGAGTAGGGGATGATGCACCACCAACCTGTTTCCATACCTGTTTGATAAATGGCAAGGCCCAGTCGGCAGAATACTTAAAATAAATAACAGCCAATTTACTCCTAGGGATTTGTTGAGTGGATTTTTCCCGATATTCCTCTTCACCATCAGGTAAAATATTCATTAGCTCTACAGGGTATTCAGTACTAATCCTATCGGTAATAACCATTGCTTCCTGCTCGTCTTGCTGGTTAAATATGAAGAATATGTCTGTATCCTTAACATCCAATACTTTCTCAACGGTTTTCATGGTTATTATCCTGATATCATCTACTAATTGCATAGGTCCCAGGCTATTTGAGAAAGCCATGTTTGAAGTAATATTATTCCTTACATATTTGATAAATTCGTCCTGTGCCGGTTTGTTTGGTTTATTAACATCAGGTGTATACCAAATGAAACAATTAAAGCTTATTTCAGCTTGTTGAGTCAGTTTTTTTGCTTCTTCAAACTGAAATCTTGGATAAGAGACTTCATCATCTGCTTCAAATCTCCGACCATATTCATTACTTATTATATGAAGAGAGCAAGAACATTTCTTTATGTCCGCTAATACCTTTGTTTTAAAGTTCTCGTCATCAGAAGGACAATCAATAGTAGGTAATACATTAAAACCTGCTTTTTGTAATATTATAGACATTTCTTCCCTTTTCTCTTTTAAATCAAAGGAAGTCCATGCTAAAAATATACTTATTTTCTCCTGACTCAAAGTGGCTACTTTAGGCTGACCTGGGAGCGAGGTGGAGATTTTAGGGCCACTCGTATCAGGAGGAGAAGTAATAGATACATTTTCAATTTCAGTCTGAGTACCTACCTGACCCATCTTAATGCCACCAATTAGTTCTTTTATAGCATTGGCAACTTTATTGATTTGGTTTCTATATAACACAGGGGAAGTAGTGTCAGCAAGGTTATCATCTACTGGCCGTAAAGGTCGATTTACTCCTGAATCCCTATAAATAAAGTCAACTGATCGCAGCCCACCGGAAAGCTCCTTTTCCAGAAGCCGGACATCATCCATGTCTATATCATGTATTTTTACTGGTAAAATCCTGCTAGCATAGTTTCCATTCGGTAATCGAATATTTCGTTTCAAACAATCATTATCAGCCAAATTGCGGAAAGCAATAAACTCATGTTGCCAGGCAAATGAAGACGTATCGCAATAGGTTTGGGAAATGATGGGAATAAAGATGATAGTCTTAAGTTTTGAAGAAATAGAATCATCGACCTGGTGTGTTTCCAATAATCCATCCTGCGGATTTTCATCGAAGAAAATACTTAATTTATCTTTAATTGTTGCACTAAGTTCCTGATTAAGTTTTTCTACAAATTCTGTTACCCAACCGTCAGATTTATTATCATTTTGGCGGTAGGAGATAAAGATATCATACTCGTAATCGTTATGTAGAGAAGCCACGAATAGAAAACTGTTTAATCCTTATGTATAATAAGGATTTTACGTCTAAAATCAAAATATCAACAGGAAAACCATGTACATAAAGGATGCTGAAAAATGGCCACCTTTAGAAGATTTGTGAAGAATCTCTCAACTTAATCACCCTGCGAAATTCAAATACTTTGCCATTATCACATAAAGAATGTACTGCCATTATTTGTAATTGATGTAAATAAGCCATTATAATTGTAGCTACGTAAAATTTGAAAATTTGATTAATTAACTATGAAAAATGTACTTAGACTAAAATCTTTACTGCTTGTTGCTTTATTGGTTATGTTCCAATTCTCATGTGATGAGGATTTGCTTCCAGAGCTTCCTACACCACCGGATGCAACAGGTAAATGGCAACTAACCGCTGCTGTTTTAGTCGAACCGGATCCACTGACCATTACTAATTTCCTTGTAGAGGGCAATACTCTTGTGATTCCGGCAGGAGTAGATGGAGCTACTAACACTCTCACAGTTGTAGGAGGAGCATTAGCAGGAGCAGCATGTGAGGACCAACAGAATTTTGGCACCTTTAACCTTGAATTAATGGAAGATGGGAAAAAGCTATTCTTTAACTGTCCAGCCGAAAATAACTATACCGAAGAAGCTGGTACATGGGTCCCACATTAAAAAAAGAACGCCGCTGCCGGATGATTTTTTATTGCCATTTTGAGGTTGTGAAAAAGAAATTTCCCGGACTGCAAAAATACCAATGCCACTGGCAAGAGCGGCAAAGGAGGTGTACTCAATGATGTCTAATCATAAAAATTATATCACAACATACAACTTGCTGCAAGAAAATGTTTTTAAGCTTTTTGTGCAAAACAATGAAGTGATAGAAGTCCGGCTTTTAAATGTATGGGGAAAATCGTTTGCCTGGGGCAATGGTTTTGCCAAGGGTACAGTATCGGGATATTTCGACAATTTTTCTTCATTTAAAAATACTGTATCCAAAGCCATTCAGCAACAGAAGAGCAATATTTATTTCACACTACAGGTCATTGATCCAAGGTTAATAGGAAGGGCTTATAACAAGCTGAAACCAACAGATTTGACGACATCGGATAACAATGTTCGGTATTATAGATGGATACCCATTGATATTGATCCAGAAAGACCGGCTGGTGTGTCTTCCTCTGATTCTGAGCTAAGAAAAGCTATAGAATTAAGAGATACGATCCGGGACTGGATTATTGATACCACAGATTATCAGGCACCTATTACAGCGATATCTGGGAACGGCGCTCACATCCTCATTAGGTTACCGCAAGATCTGCCTGTGAATGACGATTCTAAGGAATTTGTGAGATCATTCCTTGAAACGGTGTCTGATGGATTCAGTACAGATGATATGACAATTGATACCACCGTCTACAATCCTGCCAGGATCTGGAAACTATACGGATCGAAAGCTATGAAGGGTGACGAAGTCCCAGGGAATCAGTATCGTGAGGCCCTTGTCCATCGTGAATCCTATATTGATGATCTGGGAGGTGTTTATGAAAGTAAATCTTGAGCAGCTCCTGAATGATTGTGGAATAGAATTTAAAAAGGTTGAGACCGTTTATAAGAGCCGGAAATGTATTAAGTACGAACTTAAACACTGTCTATTTGATAAGTCACATATAAAGAATGATGCCTGTATTTTACAATATGAAAAAGGGAAGATCGTATATAAATGTTTTCATAATTCCTGTCTGGGTTTTACCTGGGAAAATGCCAGAAAAGAATTAAAAGAAAAATACAATCTCAATTTAGCAAAATACTGGCCTGATTCTAATATTAAATTGCACGACAACTCCAACCGGAAAGAGATCACTTATCTGTCTGGAGCTGATGTCATTTCAAAGCCGGTTGAAATTGAGTGGATTATTACAGATATGCTTGCTATGCATGAATCTATTCTAATTCATGCAAGTGGTGGTCTGGGTAAATCCATGTTTGTTCTGTATCTGATCCTTAGCCTTGCGTCCTTTAAAAATACCATTGGCTCTTTTTTGAATGGTTTTTTAGGAGATAAATTTACCATACCTAAAAAACGATGTTCGCTGATACTTAGTGCTGAAAATGGGAGAGTTGCAACATATCAACGGTTAAAAAAAATGTGTAATGGTTCAGACGATCTTGAAAGTGGGCTGAAAAATATATTTTTTCTTTCCCAATACGATGACACAACCATTACCGGCGAAGTTTTTCTGGATGAATCATTTTGTGATTTTCTGGTTGAATTCATCAAACAGATTGAGCAGAAACAAAATATCAAAATTGATCTTTTTGTCATTGATCCACTGATCAGCTTTTCAGGTGTCAAGAATGAGAATGACTCCGCTGATATGAGACCCGCCTTGGATGCCATTGACCGTGTTTGTAAACAAATCAAATGTACTCCCATAGTTGTGCATCATGATAAAAAAGATGGTGATAATTATCGGGGTGCCAGTGCCGTTAACGACTGGACTCGAAATAGAATCAGTCTAAAACGAGAGTTTATCGCAGAAGATAGAATCACTGATATTGATGTCCAGGGGAACCCTACCCGACACCGGGTGGTGAAGGTACCGGTTTTGAGAATTTTCCATGAAAAGTGCAATAATTTTCAAATATTTGAATCATTTCTGGTAAGGATGACAAATTATCTTCATTTTGAACAAATCAATGAGCAGTTAAGCCCCGATGATGCAGAAAAAGCTCGCACCGTGACACAGGCACTGATAGACATGGGCAGTTATGCTGAGTCAACCAATGCTCTTGCAAAGGTCTATCAAGAATTAGCTGGAGTCAGTAAAAACACGGCTAAAAAATGTATCACCATTGCCGTCAATAATGGATTGATCCGGCGTGAATCAACCAAAACTAAAGGGAAGCCAACTTATGAATATTATCCTGTTTTTGAATAATAAATACCATATTGTGGCATTGGTCAAAGTGGTTTTGATGGTCAAGATGGTCAATGGTTGGTCAAACCAAAAGGTTGACCAACCTAAAGGCTGTAATACCAAGGTTTTTCAGATTTGATGCATGGGTCAAAATCAATGTTATGGTTGACCAACCTGAAAGCCCCTATTCATGCATGGGTCAATGGGTCAGTACCCTTTATAGAGAGAGTTGACCAACCCTTAAGGTGGTAACACTCTTAAAGGTGTGGGCATTGCTTAAATAAGAATTACAGCAAAAAAAAAGGAACAATAAAAAAGAAATTTATCATAGATACTAAATTGGATTTAAGAAATTTAAAAGATGGAACAAAATGAGCGATTAAAACCATACTCACTATGGATACACATATCAACAACAAAATATAAAAACAGAGGCGACAGTATGACAAAAAAGAAATCAAAAGAAGTTGTTAATACATCTAAAACTCTCCCCAAAAGGGATGAATCTTTTTCAGTGTCAAAAAAGACAATCAAAGGGAGAACCACTCTCAACATAGACATTAAAAAAGAGCGAAGTCAAAGAGCAACAGGTATGCAACATGATTTATCGTGTGCTAAAACTATCACCTTGGTAGTAACAGCACTGGTAGATTCTGAAATGAAATCCATGAAAGAACTTGAAAAAGAAAGTGATCAGATTCTTGAGATCATGGAAGAGTTACAGCCCAGAGATGGGTTCGAGGGGTTGTTGGTGAGTCAGATGGTTCTCACACATAAACAGGCAACCTACTGTATAGCAATGGCGAATCTGAATAAACTAACGCATATTGAAAGGTACAACAATCAGGCTATTAAATTAATGCGCCTTTACAGCCAGCAACTTGAAACCTTGGATAGATATCGAAGAAAAGGTAATCAAAAAATGACTGTTGAACATGTCCACGTGCATAAAGGCGGCCAAGCAATAGTTGGTGAAGTCTATCAGGGGGGAGGGGCAAGCAGTGAAAAATGAAGGACAACCCCATGCACAATATGCTTTCCTCATTTCTCCTAGGTGTGGTGCAAAGACCAGGTCAGGGAAACCCTGCAAAGCCCCTGCTATGGCAAATGGAAGATGTAGGATGCATGGCGGAAAATCCACCGGGGCCCCACAAGGCAATCAAAATGCTCT
>JBDLIU010000187.1:0-8832 GCA_039714715.1 Bacteroidota bacterium | reverse complement strand
GCACGATATATCGAAGCTCGCTTATCGAAATTTGCTCTGGATGTGGTTTTTAATCCACAGACCACCGACTGGCAGCTTAGCTACGATGGACGTAAAAAGGAGCCGGTTTCTTTGCCTGTTAAGTTTCCATTATTGCTTACCCAGGGTGTAGAAGGTATTGCAGTAGGGCTATCTACAAAAATACTACCTCACAACTTCAATGAACTGATTAAAGCATCAATAGACATACTAAAAGGCAGAAGTCCTAAATTATTCCCAGATTTCCCGACAGGCGGCCTGGCAGATGTCTCCGAATACAATAAAGGAGTAAGGGGAGGGAAAGTTAAGGTGCGCTCCAGGATAGAAGTAGTAGATAAAAAAGAGGTAATTGTACGTGAAATACCCTACGGAACAACAACCACAGGAATAATTGAGTCGATAATAAAGGCTAATGATAAAGGTAAGATAAGGATAAAGAAGGTAGTTGACAACACAGCCAAGGATGTTGAAATTGCCATCACTCTTGCTCCGGGTGTCTCACCTGATATCACAATAGATGCATTATATGCTTTTACTGATTGTGAAGTATCAATATCACCTAACACATGTGTTATTAAAGAGGATAAACCGCATTTCTTATCGGTTAACGAAATATTAAAGGATAACACTCATCAAACAGTCGAGCTGCTTACTAAAGAGCTTGAAATCAGGCGTGGTGAACTCAAGGAAAAGCTGCTTTTTTCATCCCTGGAAAAGATTTTTATTGAAAACAGGATATATCGTGATATTGAGGAGTGTGAGACATGGGAGTCAGTAATTGAAACAATTGATAAAGGATTAGACCCATACAAAACACAGTTTTATCGCGAAATAACTGAAGATGACATAGTCAGGCTTACAGAGATCAAAATTAAAAGAATTAGTAAGTTTGATAGCTTCAAGGCAGATGAGTTGATGCAAAAACTCTCCGAAGAATTGCTGGAGGTAGAGCATAACCTGGCCAATATTACAGATTATGCCATTGCTTATTTTGATAAGCTCAAAGAGAAGTATGGTAAGGATAAGGAGCGTAAAACAGAACTCACGACCTTCGATAGTATTAAAGCAACTGCTGTTGTGGCTAATAATGCCAAGCTATATGTTAACCGAAAGGATGGTTTTGTTGGCTATGGCCTGAAAAAGGATGAATTTGTAAGTGAATGCTCTGACATTGATGACATTATAGCCATACGAAGAGATGGTAAATGCATGGTGTCCCGAATAAGTGAGAAAGTTTTCATGGGTAAAGACATCATGTATGCCGGTGTTTGGAAGAAGAATGATGAGCGTATGGTATACAATATGGTATACACTGATGGGCAATCAGGAAGGACTTATGTAAAAAGGTTTAATGTACTGGCTATTACCAGGGATAAGGAGTATGTGCTTACCAAAGGGAAAGGAGCCAAAGGAACCAGGGTTCACTATTTTACCGCTAACCCTAATGGCGAAGCAGAAACCGTTGTTGCCAAGCTGACATCGGGTAGCAAAGCTCGTAAGAAGGTGTTTGACTTTGATTTCTCTACCCTGGAAATTAAAGGACGTGGAGCTGGAGGTAATATCCTGACCAAATATCCTGTTAGAAAGGTTGAGTTTAAATCCGAAGGTGTTTCTACCCTTACAGGTGTTGATATATGGTACGACAAGGTTATAGGCAGATTAAATAGAGATGAACGAGGTAAGTTCATTGGTAATTTTAATGGTGAGGATAAAATTGTTGTCGTTTACAAAACTGGTGAGTATGAGGTTACCAGCTACGAGCTTACCAATCGCTATGAGGCAGGTAAGGTAGTGGCAATCTGCAAGCTTAGTGAAAATACAGTTGTATCTGCAGTGCACATTGATGGAGAAACTAAAACCCACTATGTAAAGCGATTTAATATTGAGACCAATACGGTAGACAAGCGATTCAGTTTTATTAATGAGAGTAAAGGATCATCCCTTGTGGTAGCATCTCTGATAGAATCCCCCTTGATTGAGCTGACTGTAATGAAGGGGAAACCTAAGGTAAAAGACATATCTGAAGTAAAATTGGATGCGCTTATCGATGTGAAGGGATGGAAAGCAATAGGTAATAAGTTGTCAAACTTTAATGTTAAGAAAGTAAGGTTGCTGGGAGATGATGAGAATGGCAATGGCAATGGTACAAATGGCAATCAAAAGGATAGCAAGGTTGAGAAGCCTGAGAATGCCAAAAATCCCGTTAAAGAAACTGTACCTCAAAAAGATAAGAACCCTAAAGAGACACAAACTCCGGAAAAGGTTGGCAATAAGGAGGATACAGATCCCGCACCTTCAAGCATAAAGACTAATAAAGACAAACAGGCAGTGCAGCCTAATGACTCATCCGAATCTCCAGATGTGGCTGAACCGGTCGAAGCCAGGGATGTACCTCAAAAGGAGCTTTTTGATAAATCAGAGGTGGCTAAAAAGCCCAAGCAAGCTAAACCTGCTACTCCGAAATCCAAGAAAAAAGGAGATAAACCAAAAGATCCGGGTTACGATATTGGTACCACAATTGAGCTCGATTTTTAATGATTGAAGGCAGGCAAAAGGAGGTTATTGACTACTTGTCAACGTTTATTACTCAGCATAAGCTTGATTTGATTGATAAGGTATTGTCTTTGCGCACCAATTTTGTTACGATTGCCCTTGAGGATATCTATCAGCCCCATAATGCCAGTGCAGTTATACGATCTGCTGATTGTTATGGCATACAGGAAGTCCATATAATTGAAGGGCGTAATAAATATGATGTGAATCCACAGGTTTTACAAGGATCCAGCAAATGGGTTGATATAATAAAACACAATGATCCTGAGAACAGCACTCAAGCTTGCTTTAAAGAATTGCGAAATAAGGGATATAAGTTGGTTGGAACAACACCTCATGAACAAGGTGTTTCGTTAAATGAGTTTAAGATTGATCAGCCTGTCGCTTTAATTTTTGGTACTGAAGAAACTGGTCTAAGTGACTATGCGATGGATAATGTTGACGAATACCTGACAATCCCGATGCATGGTTTTACTGAAAGTTTTAACCTTTCTGTTAGTGCTGCTATTTGTCTTTACCAAATTACTACCGATCTTCACAATTCAGATTTCAATTGGCAACTAACTGAAGAAGAAAAGGAGAATATTAGATTATCCTGGTATAAAAAGGTAGTTAGAAGGTCAGATGATGTGATAGAAAAGTATTTACTCAATAAAAAATAAACTAAGTTGATTAGAAAAGTTGGCAGAATATTGGTTTGGATACTCTCAACTGTGTTTGTATTCATCTTATTTGCGAACGTATGGATTGTTGGCAGTACCAGAAGTCTTGTTTACAACCACGATGATTTATTTGATGATGGCGAAAGGACACTATTGATTCTGGGAACCAGCGATAAAACCATAGACGGAGGGAAGAATTCTTTTTTTTATGAACGTATAGCCACTGCAAATAGAATCTATCAGAAGGGCAGGATCAAGAGGATTATACTGAGTGGTTCCAAAACAAAGTATTATAATGAACCTGATATGATGCGCAATGCCCTGAAAACTCTTGGGATTCCGGATTCTGTTATGATTGATGATGACAGTGGTGACCGCACACTGGATTCAATTGTGAGAAGCAAGGAAGTTTACAAAGAGGAAAAGCTGATCATCATTACCCAGGAATTTCATGCATACCGTGCTCTGTTTATTAGCTGGTATTTCGATCTTGACGCCATTGTAAGAGTGACCAACCATGTAATATCACCCAATAAGCCCAAAGTGTTAATACGTGAATTCTTTGCGAGACCTTTAGCGGTAATTGATTTATATGTTTTAAAAAGAAGGCCACAGTTAGATTCAATTGGCAATTGAACGTTAAATTGGTAATTTCGTATAGATTACCTAAGGCCGAAATTCTAATCTATGAAAATTATGTTGAGGTATGTGTTGTTGGGATTGCTGCAAGTATTTGCTACCACACTCTTTGCTCAACGAACAGAAGTCTACGGTAAGGTAAAGGATGCTGAGACAGGTGATCCTATCCCTTTCGCAAATATAGTTTTCAAGGGCACTCAGATTGGAACTACAACTACCTTTGATGGCGATTTCAACCTCTCTACAACAACTCCTGTAGACACATTAATTATTAGCTACGTTGGTTACGGGGAGAAACGAGTTCCTGTTGTTAGAGGCAGAAAACAGGAAGTCAATATTCAGTTACTTCAGGATGTTATCAGGCTGACAGAGTTGGTGGTGTATCCAGGAGAAAATCCGGCATTTAAAATACTTCGTCAGGTTGTTAAGCATAAAAAGCAGAACGATAAACGTAGTCTGGATGCTTACCAATATGAAGCCTATACCAAAATTGAGCTGGATATTGATAATATGTCAGAAAAGTTCAGAGAAAAGAAACTGATAAAAAACATTACTAACGTGCTGGATAGCATCCAAACTATTGCAGGCGAGAATGGCAAACCCATATTACCTGTGTTTTTCTCAGAAGCAATTTCTAACTACTATGCTAAGAATAGGCCTTCTATGCGTCATGAATACATTATTAAAACCAATGTAACAGGCCTTGGCCTCACCGATGGCACAACTACATCATATATTATTGGTTCTACTTTTCAGGAGTATAATTTTTATGAGAATTTCTTAACTATTATTGAAAAGGAATTTGCTTCGCCCATTGCCAATAGCTGGAAAGGGATCTATGAATATGACCTGATTGATAGTGTTTATGTAGGAGATGATTTCTGTTATAGAATCGACTATTTTCCAAAGCGTAAACACGATCTGGCATTTGCAGGCACTATATGGATTACCAAAGAAGACTATGCATTAAAACAGATCGATGCCGCAGTACCCAGGTCTGCTAACCTCAATTTTGTTGAAAAAATGAGGGTTCAGCAAGAACTTATTAAAACAGAAGCAGGTCCCTGGCTTCCTCATAAAACCAGGGTACTTGTAGACC
The DNA here is from genome assembly GCA_039714715.1 of Bacteroidota bacterium. GTDB lineage: Bacteria > Bacteroidota > Bacteroidia > Cytophagales > Cyclobacteriaceae > S012-113. The sequence goes on along the minus strand of JBDLIU010000187.1, from coordinate 3,861 downwards.
TGATGCAGCCTTCCATAGAATCAGCAGGATTACTGGCTAAGTCTTATACATCTATTGACAAAATAGTGGTAAACCAGCCTAAGGATGACCGGTTTTATGAACAAGCCCTTGAAACTGATGAGGAAGTAAGGCAAAGCGATAAGGTTTACTGGCAGAATATGCGCCATGAAGAACTTAGTGAAACCGAGATTAATGTTTACAAGATGGTTGATACACTCAACCGGATACCTGTGGTAAAAGCATACACAGATATCACCAAGCTGGCTTACTCAGGTTATTACAAATGGGGCAAGGTGGATCTTGGCCCGTATCCGCTATTTCTATCTTATAATGACGTAGAAGGATTAAGGTTAGGCTTTGGTGGTAAAACCAATTACCAGTTCAGTAGAAGATTTGTAATAAAGGCTTATGGAGGCTACGGTTTTCAGGATGAAGAATGGAAATATTCTTTTGGTCTGGATTATGTAGCTTCCCGTAAACCATGGCTTAAGTTAGGAAGTATTGTATCACGCGAGATTGACCCTGTATATTTTCTTTTTGAGCCAATAGAAGGGCAGGTGTCTTTTTATGCTTTTACAAGGTTGGGGGTATTGAGAAAGCCATTTATGCATGATAAATACCAATTTAATATTGAACACCAGTTGATTCGTGACATTAACATGCGTTTGGCGCTCAGGCATGATTATATGCAACCACTCTTTGATTTCAACTATTATGCAGACCCGGAAAATGATCCCGGTAAAATTAAGCAGGAAATTAATGCCTCTGAAGTAAAGCTGAAACTCGAATGGGCTAAAAATAGACGTTATGTGATTGATGATAACTACAGGACTTCTTCAGGTTATAATCAGTATCCGGTGTTCACGCTAAGATATACTGCCGGGTTAAAAGGAATTCTGAATAGTGATTTTTCCTATCATAAGCTCGGTTTAAATATTATTAAGAAGTTTAAAATGGGGCAGATGGGCACATCACTACTTACCCTGGATGGAGAATATATTTTTGGTACAATACCGTATCCTTTATTGGAAAATCACCTGGGTAATGAAACACCTTTTTATTCTGTAAGAGCTTATAGTTTGATGAATAATTTCGAGTTTACAAGCGACCGGTATGCGTCTGCCACTTATAGACACCATTTTAACGGAGCAATAATGAATAGGGTGCCACTTATGAAATATCTTAAGCTACGGTTATACGGAGAAGCAAGAGTGTTGGTAGGAGGCGTGAGACAGGAAAACATTGATATTATCGTTCCTGAGCTAGATGTTAACGGAGACCCTGTACAGGCATTCAAATCATTGGATGGCAAGCCTTATATTGAATTAGGATATGGCGTAGAAAATATTTTAAAGATTGTTCAAATTAAATTCATTCACCGACTTACTGAGTTGGATAATGAAGGGAATAAATTTGGCGTGAAAATAGGTTTCTACTTTACGCTATAATGTTGTATGATAATTATGCAGTTTTGTCATACTGAGTGAAGCGAAGTATCTTTTCCATTAAGATAGAGGCAGGTTGAAAAAAAATGAATACTAGAAAAATATCATTTATTGAAGAAGATGAGAATCAGTTGGAGGTTGAACTTCGGGTTGCTCAAGACAAGACCATTGGAGAGAACCTGATAGACTACTGTAATCACATTGCAGTTAATTTTCTTATGGCTGGAATAGATATATATAATTATCCTGTTAAAAAGAATATTTACTTTATTGAGGATGAAGATTAGTAACACTCATTTTCCTTCACATTTTCAAGACTTTATTAATGCACTAAATAAGTTTGATGTAGAATATATGCTGATTGGTGGGTATGCTATGGGTTCATATGGGCACATTAGGAGTACCAGAGATATGGATATCTATATAAACACAACACTAGAGAATGCGAAAAGCTTAAAAAAAGCATGTATTTATTATGGTATCCGAGAAGGAAATTTAGATGAAGAAATGTTTCTGGTACCCAAAATGGTTGGTATAGGTGATCCACCTTTAAGAATTAAGCTTTTAAAGGAGGTTGGAATAGTTGATTTTAAATATGCTTTTAAGAGATCTATTAGAAAAAAGGTTGAAGGATTAGAAATTAATGTAATTGGTTTGGAAGACCTGGAGCTTCTTAAAAAGGAAGCTATAAAAAGCAGAAAAAAATCCCGTGATGAAGAAGATTTAAAGTTTATTCAGTCTCTAAAAAACAGGGATAAATAGGGTAATGAGCTATAAGCTACTACTATTCAATTCTTACATATTTTATCGATGATTTCAACGGATCTCTTCCTTTATCACCAAGGGCGAATGTGTTTTCATCAATAAATTGTACACTGTATTTATCACTGGTTGATATCCCATAAATCGAAAATAAGGGACTTCCGATTCGTTTCTCTGTAATGGCAAATTCGTAGTTTGATCCCCTGGTAATACCAGAAATCCATGTATCATCAATTTCCAGGAACATTTTCACATACTTATTATCATTGAGTTTGATAATTCGGCCATACATTGCTCCATCTTCCTGATATATTTCAACCTCTATGCCTTCAAACATACTTCGTCCAACCAATTCCCACTTTCCTATAAATCGATCTTTGGGAATCCTCTCAGTCATATCACTACATGATATCATCAAAAGAATAGTGCCTGCCATGAATAAGAGGGTGGTGTATTTTTTCATTTCTATTAATGTCTAATGGAAGAACATATATCCTATTAAGATCGCGGCTGTAATACCAATTAAATCTGCTATCAGTCCTGCACCAATGGCATATCTAATGTTTTTAATATTTACAGAGCCAAAATAAACGGCAATAATATAAAATGTTGTATCGGTTGAACCTTGCACAATGCAAGCAATACGGCCTACAAAGGAGTCAGCACCATAGGTAGCCATTGTTTCAACCATCAAACCACGAGCGCCACTGCCGCTTAATGGTTTCATAAGTGCTGTAGGTAGGGCAGCTACGAAATCAGTATTAACGTTTATTGATTCAAGCACAAATGCGATACCACCAATAACGGCATCCATGGCTCCTGACGCACGGAATACCCCTATTGCCACCAATATTGAAACGAGATAGGGGATAATCTTAACGGCTATCTTAAAGCCCTCAACGGCCCCTTCAATAAAGGTATCATAAATATTAACTCTTTTCCTGACAGCAAGCCCAATAAAGGTGATTATGATTGTAAACAATAAAATATTGCTGACTAACCCTGATACTACGGCCACCTGCTCTTTAGGGATACTGGTAAAATAATATACTATCCCAAAGATCATTAATCCTAAACCACCTACATAGGCAAGAATTACCGGTTGAAGCAGGTTAATTCTTTGGTATATAGCAACAACGATCATTCCACCCATTGCCGCACTAAAGGTTGATAATATAATAGGTATTAGAACATCAGAGGGGTTTTCCGCACCCATGGTTTTACGAAACACCATGATACTTATGGGTAGGAGGGCAATACCTGCTGTGTTTAAAACCAGGAACATAATCTGGGCATTCGAGGCCGTATCTTTCTTTGGGTTTAGCTCCTGCAGTTGCTGCATGGCTTTTAAACCTAAAGGTGTTGCGGCATTATCCAGTCCCATCATGTTAGCTGTAACATTCATCATCATAGAGCCGATAACCGGGTGGTTCTTGGGTATATCCGGCAGCAACCTGTTAAACAATGGCCCCATTACTTTAGAGAATATTCTGATAACGCCTCCCTTTTCACCTACTTTCATTAGACCGAGCCATAGCGTAAGAATACCGGTTAAACCCAGGGATATTTCGAAGCCTGTTTTTGCCATATCGAATGTGGAATCCATCATTCTGGAAAAAATCACCACATCCTGAAAGAAAATAAGCTTAACTAA
>JBDLIU010000186.1:0-8858 GCA_039714715.1 Bacteroidota bacterium | reverse complement strand
AATGGTGTTTTTTGACCTTGTAAAAAAAAGAGAGCCCGCAAATCATTTGATTTACAGGCTTTTGGTGTTTTTTAGATTTTGAATCTGTCGGGATGACAGAATTATTTTTTTGAAATCCAATGAAATATAATGAAATCATTAGTTGGTTTCTATTTTTTATATGTTGTTGTAAATCAGAACTATAAATGAGAATGTTATGTCTTGTAATTAACAATAATGTTTCAGTAGAATTCAACTCTTAACATCGATGTAGAACAAATGTTGAACGCAACTTAAAACGCTATAATTTTCAAATAAAAATTGATACATTTTTTCAAAACAGAAGATTATGGCAACGAGAGTAAAGTATTTTATTGAAACAAAACGAAAAATTACACCCTATGAAAAGAATAATGGAGAGGTAAACATTAGGATAAGATTAACTAATGGTCGAAAATTAAAAACAACTGCACTAACTAGGCAGCAGGTCAATCCTAATTTTTGGAATAATGACAGAGGTGAAGTCCGACAGGTTGCTGCATTTAAAGATAAAGTGGAATTTCAAAGAAAACTTGACGATTTACGTTACTTCATAAAGAAAGAATTTGATGCAGCTCCCGATCAAACGTTTGTTGACCATGCATGGTTAAATCAAACAATTGATAAGTTTTACAATCCGGACAAATATATAGGCAAGGGAACAACTTTATTCGGTTTTATAAAGAATTTTATTCAGAATGCACCCAAACGTATAAATCCTAAGACAGGGAAAAATATTAGTTATAAGGTATTACGAGAATATGCAGTAACATTTGATTATTTGAAGAAATACGCGAAACTTTATGGTGAACCTGATTTTTGTGACATTGATATGGATTTTTATAACAACTTTGTTTCCCTATTACGAGATCAGAAATTAAAGACAAATACTATTGGTCATAAGATAGACACGCTGAAAACTTTTCTAAATGAAGCAACAGAAAAAGGAATAAATACCTTTATGATTTATAAGAATAGGAATTTCAAATCATTATCTGAAGAATCACACAATGTTTACCTATCTGAAGATGAAATTCTAATGCTTAATAATTATGACTTTAGCGACAATGAACGATTGGAAAGAGTACGGGACATATTTGTGGTTGAATGTTGGACTGGCCTACGATTCTCAGATGTTGATAAGGTTAAAATAGAAAAGATTGATGATGGATTAATGACGATTAAGCAGGGTAAAACAGGTGATAGTGCAATTATACCAATTCATCCATTTGTAAATTCGATATTGAAGAAATATGGCGGTAGGTTACCCGAACAAATTAGTAACCAAAAATTTAATGTATATCTAAAAGAGCTGGCCGAAATCGTAGGAATAAACCAAGAGGTTGTTCGATATGAAAACACAATCAATGGAGATAAAGAAGTTCATTATAAAAAGTATAAGTTGATTACATCGCATACTGCACGCAGGTCTTTTTGTACTAACGCCTATAAAATGGGAGTGCCGATACTTGCAATTATGGCAATCTCCGGCCATAAATCGGAAAAGGCGTTTTTAAAGTATATAAAGCTTGAACAAGAGGAACATGCTCGTATGGCTCTCAATTTATGGAAGCAGAGATACCAAAAAGAGTACGAATTTGCAATGAACTAGTCCTCTGCCCGAGCGGGGAGGGTTGAATTATCTAAGCTGCGGGATGACTTGTGTTTGATTATTGAATTATGTGACTTTCTCAATATATAATTATTAGTTTACGATATATTGTCCTGAAGATATATGCAAAACCGAATGAGTAGTATGGTGTTGATGTAAATGGTAACTGGTTGCACTGACCAATTATTATTCGTATCTTTTTGAATCATTGAATCTTCCATGCGTGGGATAATATGATAGAGCAAAATCTTCCGGAGAAACAATTTATTGAGAAGTTGGCGGAAATTACCGAAGCTAACCTTAGTAATGAGCATTTTGGTGTTTCCGAACTGGCACGTGAGATGGGTATGAAATAGATCAAATTTAAATCTATATAGCTATCGCATAATTGAGAACCACCGTAATTTAAAAATAAACAAGCAAATGGAGGTAATTGTCATGAAAATACAAATCAAACCATCTTTCCAAATTGCGCTATTACTCACTGCGTCATTGATTTTTAATATCCAATCTACTAATGCTCAAACAACATTCCCTAATCCAAATATTCAATATCAGCTAACCCACGAGGGCGATTTGATACTTACGGGTAATGATACAATGATTATTGAAAACACCAGTTACATAATAAATGGTGATCTTGTGTTAAAAGACAGTTCTCAACTCATCATTCGGCAATCTATCATTGACTTGTCTGTTAAGCCGGGGATCGAAAGATTTATTAAACTTCATGGTTCTTCCATTTTACAGGCAGACACAACTATCTTTGGTGGAATCGATTTAACTCTTGGAATTAATCCTTCGGAAGTAGAACTGTTGAAACCCGGCTACATTATAACTGACAACAACTCAAAACTCATTTTAAACAACTGTTTCTCTTTGAATCAGCAATATCTGGGAAATTCCGTGGTAACCATACGTCATTCCTACCTATTCCAAGAACCATTAGGCCTTATACATGTCGAAGGAACCGCAGACGTTTTGATCGAAGACAGTTATGTTGGGGCGATTTTTATTGGTATCCCCCAAAATGTGCCTGTTGTAATTGACAGCCTACGCCCGGGACTTCAGGAATACTGGTCTGCCAAAGAGAGTATCTCTGATAGTTTAAAGTACAATCTGATTCTGCGTAGGACAGTGGTTGCAGATAATGATAAAGGCTATAACGGTGGTATCGAAATGGGCTGGAATATCGCTGCTGATGCATTGAGGGCAAATCTGACCATATCCAATTCAAAGCTGAATAGATTTTTATTCGGATTCCCGGATAACGCACCGGCCCATCTTTCGGGACTGCGGATTCGTCAGCCCGTAAATATAGATTTTAATAATATCCACATCATCAATACTGAGGTTCAAACCCTATGGGGTGTGTTTATGGAGGGCGGTCCGGCTGTAATCGATAATTCGGAAGGTCTTTGGATCTATATGACAGGCGGGGATGCCGATGTTTTTGTGCAAAATTCAAAGGTTGGTGAAATCGATCCACGAAATTATACAGGAACGTTGATTTATGATCATTCTTCCTGGGAAGGAGCGTACGAGATTTGGCAAAACTCCCACATCAAAATTCGCGGAAGTGTACGCATGCTGCCAATTCTACCTCTTTTTGATCAAACAGCAACCATGACCCGTACTTATGATGTTATCTTGCACGATGATTTGGACGGTTCACCTTTTAATAATGTCAATCTCTTCCTTTCAAAAAATGGGACCGCAGTTTGGAATGGTGTCACCGATGCTGAAGGTAAGGCTAGCTTTGACATTACCTTTGACTACGACAACTCTGAGGATGGATGGATTCTGAGTACAGATGCAAACAACATCAATCTGAACAAAACTGTTTCTATCTTTAGTTCTAATCCGATCATAATAAACTTGGAACTGGAGAAAGACAGCATCCATTATCGGTCCGTCATACACGTGGCAGGGAACCCTAATTTTCCTTTTGGAACCAAGGAAAGTCCGTATCCCAACATTCAGGAAGCCATTGATAATTCAGGCGGTGGTATTATTTATGTTCATCCCGGGACATATCCTGGATACATTGCCCCCGGTGAAACGCGAGGAGGGATTACGTTAAAAGACAGTGTAACCTTAATCGGTGCTGGCGCCGATTCAACGATCCTGACCGGAGGTGTAAATGCAGAAAGTGTGTCTGGAGCACACATCAGCGGATTCACTATTAAAGATGGTATTCATACGATCTCTACTTCAATGACTATTACAAACTGTGTGGTTGCCGATTTTGCAGGCACTGCGATCTGGGGTTCGCATTCGGATTTTGTTGTTATCAATAACGTGCTTGCCGGTAATAGCCCGGACGCCATATTCTTGAGTGATTCCTGCACAGCGATCATCAAAAACAATATTGTTGTTAACAATACAGGTTTGGGTATAGCAGGTATTGAAACTGCTTCTGCAACAATCGATTACAATGATATCTGGGGCAATGGTGAAAACTACTTCGAATTATTCCCTGCAGGCGAGCATGACATTTCAATGGACCCCCTATTTGTGGATGCAAGCGGTGGCGATTTCCATCTGCAAGTCGGTTCTCCTTGCATAGATGCCGGTGACCCGGCTCCTCAATTCAACGATCCGGATGGCGCAAGGAATGATATGGGAGCCTTTGGAGGTCCTTTTGCACCGGATATTGTAACAAGTATTGAAAGTGATGGTTTCTTCATCCCAATCCAATTTGAGTTATTTCAGAATTATCCGAATCCCTTTAATACTGAGACAAAAATCCATTTTTACATCCCAAGCTCGGAATTGGTTAACTTGTCCATATACAATTTCATGGGCCAGAGAGTGCGAACACTTTTGAACGAAAAGAATAATGCAGGGCGTCATACTGTTTCCTGGGATGGTAAGGACGAATACAACATGTCGTTGGGAACAGGAATATATTTTTATCGAATTTCAACCAATGATTTTAAATACACAAGAAAAGCTCTATTGTTGAAATAGGTAGCTAATTTTGAGAATCAGTATGTATTGTTTAAAGGTCTGTAGACACGATTTCCGTTTTACATCTTCTTAAAATTGCAATTATGATCATGTCCACAAACAGATTTTGTCCCCCATTCGTGCCCCCAAATAAAAAAATCCCCTGCAAGAAACTAACTTACAGAGGATTGAAAATGTACCAAGTAGAGAGAGGTTTCGAATTATCTAACTTTTTAGACCACTATTATTTGATTGTGAAACTATATGATTATATAACAAACGAATAGATTTTTGTAGATTTACTCAAAATCATAAATCAACCTAAATGAATATTAAAAATATTGCAGAGAACCTAAATAAGCAATTGGCTACCCTCGAAAAAATAAAAGATGATAGGGAAAAGTTGCTGAACAGTTTGGAATCAACGGTTAAATATTCCAATCATATTAAAAAAGAATTGGAACGAAAAAATCTCACTTTGAATGAATTAAAGTTGATTCAGAACTCAATTGACACACAAAAAGAGGTTATGGATTATATTTCTGATAGACTTTATGTGGAAAATTTAATCAAAAAGAAAAAGGAAGAAGAAATCCAATCAAGGAAGAAGTATTTGTCTGTATTTAATATTATAACATTCATTGTCTCAATCATAGCTTTATTATACATACTATATGAATTTGGTATTTTCAGTAAAATCTTGAACCTTTTCGTATTCTCCGCATACGCAAATAATGGTGTTGGAAGTAGTTCTCCTATCAATATGCCGGTTGTATTTTATTTCGTGTTAGGTGTAGTTTCACTAATGGGTGTAGTATCATTTTTTTATTTAATTTGGGGGAAAGATTCAAAAACTAAGAAATTTTGCAATGATATCTTAAAGGTTGTAATGGGTTTCTATGGCGGTATTTTCGCGAATGTTGTAAAATAACCTATTTCCTATTTTATTCCCCATCCTATTTTAATCTTGCAACACCCATTTTCAGGACGACCATGGCAGTTGTTTTTATCCTGTTTTAACTCAAAGAATTTAATTGGGACAAAGTAGTTTAATTCAAGAACATCTGTTTCAGCTTAGTAAGGGTGTTCTTATTAGTTCCAGTGAGTTGACTGATGTGGGAGTATGAATAATCTTTACCAATCAGCTTTATTTCTTCGGCATACTGATTTTTCATTTGGTCAGTTGATTTCCGATAGCCTCGTTTTCTCCCGACATCACCATTATTTTTAAGGTGATTGTCGTATCCGCTTCTTAGGCGGTTAAGAATTGCTGATTTCTCCATGCGCGATATTTCTGCCAATATGGTTATCAAAAACTGCGCGAGTGGATTAACCTCTTTGTCTGCCGTGAGGGTTTCAATGTTATAGTTCTGTATGTACAACGAAATGGACGCCTGATTTAAGGTTTCTATGGTTTGCAGGACTTGCAATGGGTCGCGGCCTACGCGCGAAAGTTCGGTACAAAGTACTTTTTCGACATCAGGATTAGAATTTACGAATTCTATCATTCGATTTAGCTCCGGTCGCGCAGAATTGCGAGTACTCCCTGAAATCTTCTCAGCAAAAACAGCAGCAACTTCATAATTATTGGTATTTGCATATTGGGTGAGGTCGTTCACTTGGCGGTCATAACTCTGACGGTCGTTGGTGCTGGAAACTCGGCAGAACAGAACTACTTTTTTCATTGCTTTTCAAATTGTGGTTATTTTGAAAGCTAACGCCAATAAATTTACCAGCCAAAGCAACATTGCTATCATAACGCTATCATTTCGAGCGCAAATAATTGAAATTAGTCGTGAGTTAAACTGAGCGTATCGAGTAAGTCTTTAACGTCAAATCAGCCCCAAAAAATTAAATAACTGTTTTTTAAATCTATTAGATTTATATTCCATTTACTCATAGATCTTGTATCCAGCGTTATCACCGGATTCTATGCAGTTGAAAAAATATTTTAAACATAATATTATGTTTTTTTCAAGTTGATAATATTTATTATTGAAGGAGTTTATACAGGAGTTAAATCCATATCAAATTTTAAAAGGCGTCCATCCCCGGACGTCTTTTTTTATGGTCCGATCCCAAATGCTGGCCATCAAAAAAATATTAATTGGCAAAAATCAAAAAAAACATTGAAAGAAATTGTTGAATAGCTCAATTCCTGAACGATTATTTTGCTGTGTGCTTTTACCAGATTATTGCAGTTTGCAATGATGCAATACCAAAAATTGGCACAATGCTTAAATATTGAACTGGATTCATAGCATACGGCAATAATTACAAAAAAATCGATAAAAATTACCTATTTAATGTACTTCCTGCTGCTTGGTTTTGCTAATTAACTTTCTGTCAGACGGTGCTGCTTTTTTTGATCGGCTGCATATTTATAGGTGTGCCGCGCTACTATAGCACAAATAAAATATTCCAACCTCAATCGAAAAAGCTAGGTAGCGCGAGCCGATTCGATTGGGGTTTTTAACTTTAATAATATGGATAAAAAAAACTTTCTTTTCTACTTGGAGTGGGTAAACCAATTAGAAGAACTCGATGACGAAGAAATAACACGCTTCATTTACAACCTGATTAAATATCACAAAGGAGAAGTTGTTGATTTACAAACTAAGATTGACAGAATCGTTTGGAATGGTGTACTTCCGGCTTTGCGCGTAAATCAAGAAAAGTATGAAGAACGTGTTGAGAGGAACAGAACAAACGGTAAAAAGGGTGGTCGACCATCAAAGAAAACTCAACCGGTTTCTAAAGAACCTAATGGGTTATCCAATAAACCAAAAAACCCAGATGGATCTTCTGGTATCTCTGAAAACCCGATAACAGATAACGGTGAACAGAATACAGATAATCGTAAACCGGTAAATGGTAAAAGAACAACAGAAGATAGTCAAAAGAAAATTGATAAGAAGCAACAAGCAACTGGTGCAACAGAAAACAAGGAAACTGTTAACCCTGAGAGCACCAATTCATCTGATTACATGCATATAAATCTTAAAGAAATTGAAAAAGAGTTAACTTTCTGCTTTGAAGAATTAGTAAACTGGCAAAACAAATTATATCTGTTGGGTCCAAATCAATTTATTAAGAAAACAAAGAATTTCCATTCAAATCATCCAGCAATGCTGGGAATGATCAAAGCATATTATAAAAGGGTACTTCAATATGATTGAACGAAGTGAAGCCGGACCCAGTATTGGTCCAATAGCAAAATTCTGCTTTTATAGAATACTTTCTCCAACATCGAGGCACGAAATATTCCGGGTGCAATGATTCTGGTGAAATATATTTCAACAGGAGATTGCATTAGACACCACCCGGAATTTCAATTGTTAGGTGCACCGGGTTGGTCCAATAACTCGTATTGATTTACAAGACAAAATGTATTACCCAAGCGTGATCGACTTTAAAAAGACCCGGATTCGTTTTCTACGAATTCACCAAAAAATTAGCTGCAAATTTTTCGCGCGACTTTGTAGGTACATTTGAATTACTTAGTATTCGTATGTTAATAGGGGGAACCTAGGGAGCAGGGGGGAAGGGATCCGGCTATACTCCCTTGCCATGTGTGGGTTGTTGTAAATAGATCTAATTCAGTTGGTTGTGTTGGTTTTTCAAGCTCGAAATTTCTTTTTCCAATTTTTTTTGTGTATTATAATGTAATTAGAATAAGCTCGTGGCTGAAACAAAAAATGAGCGCCGGTCACTTCATATAATGTTAGATAATTTGGATTTAACAAATTTCATTAGAAATAATGAAAAGAATGTAGTTATTAATGTAACACTCGAACAACTTCTCCAGTTTGGGAAGAAGATTGCAGAAGACGCTGTGAATACAGCGATGGATAAACAAAAGGAAAGATTGTTGTCAAGAACAGAGGTAATAGAAATGTTCGGTATCAGTTCAACAACTTTGTGGCGTTGGCAGGAATATGGATATGTGAAGTATCGTAGAATAGGCAACCGAAACTATTATCCCGAATACGAGATTCGAAAGATGATTCAATCTTGAACATTATTCTTCGAATGTTTGGATTATTAGGTCGGAAAACCAGACTCAATGCTAAGTTTAGATTACCCATGATTTACTGATTTTTTGAGAATTGTAGAACAAATGTAGAACAACAAAAAAAGGATTAACCTGTTTTTCAACTAGTTAATCCTTTTTGTAGTCGGGATGACAGGATTTGAACCTGCGACCCCTTCGTCCCGAACGAAGTACGCTACCGGACTGCGCTACATCCCGAAAAAATTGTGTGTGCAAATTTAT
>JBDLIU010000185.1:0-8880 GCA_039714715.1 Bacteroidota bacterium | reverse complement strand
CGTGAACGACTCTTTCCTCCAACGGAAACGCTGGCTATGTTCGTCACTCAGACCATGAGTTCGGATCGTTCATGCCAAAATGCGGTCAATCAGGCTGCCATTCATAGACTGATCAATGGCTTACCGGATATCAGCACACACACTGGAGGCTACTGTCAAGCACGGCAACGCCTTCCAGTCGAAATGGTAACAAGTCTGACGCACTACCTCGGCCAACATCTGGATCAGATGATTCCGCAAGAATGGCGTTGGCAAGGCCGTCGAGTACGACTGGTCGATGGTACCACCGTGACCATGCCGGATACGGAGTCCAATCAATCAGCATTTCCGCAGCAAACAAGCCAGAAAACCGGGCTGGGATTTCCGATTTGCCGGTTGGTCGGGATTACCTGCCTGTCCAGTGGAGCTTTGCTGAATGCCGCCATTGGTCCCTATAAAGGTAAAGGTACGGATGAGCAAACGTTACTGCGCTCGATTGAAAACACGCTCGATTCTGGCGATATTTTGTTGGGTGATGCTTTCTACCCGACGTATTTTTTTATCGACCGGATGCAAACACAAGGTGTTGAAATCCTGATGGAGCAACAGGGTGCTCGAAAACGTGTGACGGATTTTACTAAAGGCAAAAGCCTTGGGACTCGGGATCATTTGATCCGTTTGAACAAACCCAAAATCAAGCCGGACTGGATGAGTGATGAAGTCTATCAGCAAGCCCCGGCGTATCTTGAAGTCCGCGAGTTCAAAGCAGGTGGAAAAATCATGGTCACCACGATGACGTGCCCAAAAACGTATAACAAGACCCAGCTGAAAAACCTGTACAAACAACGCTGGAGTGTTGAACTGGATATCCGCGATATTAAGGAAACCATGGGCATGAATATACTCAGCTGCAAAACAGCTGAGATGGCAATCAAGGAAATATGGGTTTATTTTTTGGCCTATAATCTGATCCGGTTATTGATGGCGCAAGCGGCTTATTTGGCTGGCATATTGCCAAGGGAAATCAGCTTTAAACACAGTCTGCAACTGTGGTTGATATGGAGTCAGAAGGTCGATACTTCTGATAACAGGATATTGTTGGCCATTTGTGAATTGATGGTGCAGCAGCGAGTCGGCAATCGTAAGGGGCGAATTGAACCAAGAGCGGTGAAACGACGACCAAAACCTTATCCACTATTGACGATGCAACGGCCCCAAGCAAGGGAGCAGGTCAGAAAATATGGTCACCCAAAAAAGCTTAAGTAAGTACCATTCGGGTCAGATTCGAATTGAATATCGACATATTCGAGGTGTAAATTTAAGGCAATCACTTTTTAATCGGTTGATGTCAATTGGTCAGATACAGGTATCAACTTCAGGAATGGATACTGAGCTGATTATTTCTGATATTAAAAAACCGGTCTATTTTACCGATATTATTTAAAGTAGATTGAAAGGATTATTATGAAAAATCTGACTCTAATGAATAGTTGGCATATCGAACTTACTGCCTACACCTACTATTTCTAGTTGGGGTCAGTTTGTAAAAAAAGTCAACGACCACCGGCTTTTAGACGGTGGTCGTTGACAATGATCGATTACTGAGTCGGTGCTGCTGGCTGCTGGTACATTTGAGGGCCGTAGCCCCAGTAAGGGTTGCTGCCATAACCATCATAGGTGTAGTAATTGCTGTTACCATAACCACGGCCATCACCATAGTAATTGCCATAGGAATTACCGTAGCCATCACCTGACCACTCGGTATCAGCATCCATATCACCGCGAGCTCGACCTTTGAAATGCATGGAAAAGTCCATCTCACCATCACCGGAACCGGTACCTCTGCCACGACCGACACCTCTGCCTCGACCACTGCCGTCGTAGTATCCACTTCCATAACCATCTCCGTAGTAATTACCGCTGCCATATCCATAGCTATTTGAGTCATTGTTGTCCCAGAAAGCACTGGCCGATGTCGTTGCGAAAATAATGGCGGCTGCTGTAAACAATTTTTTCATTTCAATGTATCCTTAAATTGGTTTAATTCTAATTATATACCTATTAAAAAAGTGTATAAGAATAAACTAATATGGTCAATAGTTAGCCTTGTCCAATACGAGCCGCGTATTCCACAACATGAAATGAGCCTCAAATAGCCCGAATTATTCATAATCACTTCATGAGAATGATTATGAAAATTGAAGACGATAGCGTCACTTGTAGATTTTCTTCAGTGTAACCAGCAAGTGGCTTTTACTGTTCTGGATACCGTACACCAGGGCGATCAGGATAAGGTTAGATGAATTTGCTATAGTGACGAAAGGATAACAAGGAGAGACCTGTTACGCTTATAACATTTGGCTTGATAGCTTAACTTTAAAGCTGATATTTAGCAGAAATTTTGAGAGAATACTGATCTTTTTAGCCCCCCCTGATCTATGGAAGGCTACAAGGAACATCTATTCATGCAAATAAACTACGCGCAAGTCGACAAAACTCATCTTGCCAAAGATATAGACGACATTAAGAAAACCATTGGTAAACCAACCCAGGAAGATTTTCAACACCTAAAAAAGGTTGAACTTTGGGGCCGTCTTTCAGCGATTCTTGGTTACGCAACAGCCTGGATATTCCCGTTTAACCTGCTATCGGCCTTTCTCATCAGCATCGGCAATATCAGTCGCTGGGCCAATGTTGCTCACCCAGTCATGCACGGTGCCTATGACAAAGTTCCAGGCATTCCTAAACGTTATACCCGCAAAGGTTTTGCTGTAGGTTGGCGACGAGTTATCGACTGGCTTGACTGGATCGAACCATCTGCCTGGGATCATGAACATAACAAGTTACACCATTATAATCTGGGAGAAGAAAACGATCCGGATAATATCGAGATCAATCTGGAATGGCTGCGTAATTCCAACCTGCCAATGTGGATGCGCTACATAATTGTGTTGCTATTTGCGGGCATTTGGAAAATTGCATACTACGCTCCAAATACATTAAAAATGGCGGCCAATGCAGAAAGGCGGCGGCGTGGAGAGCCGGAGATTGATACTTTTTTGCGTCTTGATGCCTGGAGTCCATTTGCAGCAGACGGCTTTCGCCTGTGGACCCGCAACTTCCTGCCTTATATTGGCTTCCGTTTTGTTTTTATGCCTCTGTTATTTCTGCCATTGGGCTGGGAGGCAGTCACTAATGTTTTGCTAACCTCATTACTCGCGGAACTTATCACCAACCTGCACTCTTTTCTGGTCATCATTCCCAATCACTCTGGCGAGGATATCTACCGCTTCGAAGAGCCCAGCAGTAGTCGAGGTGAATTCTATTTACGCCAAATTATTGGTACGGTAAATTATAAAACAGGCGCTAACCATATTGATTTCTTTCATGGCTGGTTGAACTATCAGGTAGAGCATCATCTCTTCCCTGCTTTACCGTTGAACCATTATCAGGAAATGCAACCTATCGTGAAACAGGTTTGCGAAAAGCACAACTTGCCCTATCGCCAGGAAAACGTTTTTAAACGTTTACGCATGACACTTGATTTAATGGTTGGTAAATCAAACCTGCTGGTGATCTCACACGCTTGAATCTGTTTTAGAGCAACATCAGTTAGAAATCTTAAACCTACACGTTTTTAAGATACTGGTTGATGGTTTTTTTCTTTATTTTTGAGGATGAGGTTTCGGGGTGGTCGTTAAATTGAACGATAGACTTACCTGTTGATTTTAAATAAGATTCTACCTCAATATTGTGTGGGCTCCTCCCCCAATCCTCTCCGATAACAAAAATATCGACATTCAATTCTATACAAGCAGATGTATACTCAAGCTCATGATAGGGGCGTACAATATCGACACATCGTAAAGCTTTTAGCATTTCCATTCTTTGGTCAAGTGGAACGATTGGGGCATAGGGCTTATGACTGGCTACTAAATCATCTGAAGCTACCCCAACTGCAACCGTATCACCCAAGGTCTTACAGTGTTGAAGTAATGCCAAGTGTCCAACATGCAATAAATCCCAGATTCCTACAGTGTATATAAGCATTATTTAATTTATAATTTAAGTTTACGTTATTTTTATACTATACATCATTCGAGGAGTACAGACCCCACATCGGGGCAACAAATAAAAGAATGTTGCTTATGCTTCTTATTTTATTACTGAGAGTCGGTTATGGATAAGGTTATGAAACGATTAGCTTATGCCTCATAAGCTTGTTTATATTTATTATCTGAAAAATGACAGAATCTAATAAAGACCCGATTAGCCAGTGGTTGACGTTTATACTCAACAATGAAATCTATGGAATTGACGTACAATTTGTTCAAGAGGTTTTACGTCCGCCTGAAATATCTATTGTACCGGGTGCTCCTGCTCATATTCTCGGCATAATTAATGTCAGGGGAGAGTTTATTAGTGTTAGTGATATACGAACTCTACTGAATTTATCCAAAGTAAATATCACCGATCAAACACGAGTTATATTGATAGATTTAAATGGTCAAAAATTTGGTATTCTTGTCGATAGTATAGCTGAAATTATTGATGTAAGATCATCAGAAATAGAGAGTATTAACACAGGAGATAATAGCAGTAATATTCTGGGAACATGCCAGAAGAAAGATAATCTGTTTATTTTATTATCAATCAATGAGCTATTAAAGGAGTGATGAAGATTACTGACAATTTTGATGGCTTGATACTGATAAATGTTTGCACAGTAACAGCTTTTGAAGACCAACTATTGATAACTTATTAGGAAAGAATAATTTGTGAGCACTTTTAACATTGATGAAGAAATAACACTAAAGTCATGTGAAGATATAACGAATCGTAGCGGTTATATATCTTCAGTTGAACCAAAAAAATATAGTTACAATCAAATAGTCGCTGTTTATACCTTGAGGGATCAAGAATGTATTCCTTGTAGTGTCAGTGATTGCCTCAAACCTCATACAAAGGGATTTTTAATTACCACTGCAAATGATAAAGAAACAAACTTCTGTGAAAATTGCGGAATTAGGATATTAAATGTAGCTTTTGAAGAGCAGGTGAACGTTTTTCAGAGACATAGCATCGCTAGAAAACAGAAGATACGGTTAAACAGAGTTCTAGAACAAGCTGATGAAATTAAAGAACGTGTGCTTTCACTCAAAGAGGAACCTAAAGGCGCTAATTGGCTTTACCGAGTATTAAACAGTTTTATTAAAACCTACCCGTTAGAATTGTATGCAGCATTAAAAGAGTTAGCAACTAATCCTGATAATAATTCCATTCTCTCAAACCTTACTGAAAATAAAGATGAACACTTCCAGCTTGAGAACATCCAGCAATTGCGAGGTCTAGCAATATTTGCCAAAGATATACGCGAAGAGCTTATTATTAAAATTTTAAAACCACTTAAAGAGCTGGAACAACTGGCCTCAAATTCAATTGAAAATCAGTCACTAATCCATTTCTGTCAATGGGCTGATAGCCTGGAGCAACAATTTACCTTTGCAGAGAACTTGACTAAAGAAGGACGAGCGTTTTTCGATTTGGAGAATCTGGAACGGTTAAAGAGCATCCCATTATCTGAAGTGGCTGCTAGTCAGGTTCGTTCTTTAAATTGGGATAGTAGTAAAGTAAAATAAAGAATATTGAAGGATATCTTTATTCCTGAAACTCCATAAGTTGAACCATTGATTCAGGTAAGCAAATTTTAGTTATTCAAAATAAATGAGAAAAAATCATGAATGATATTACCTCCTTCTTCGGAAGTACTTTTGGTATTCTTGTAATTTTATTTATTACCTTAATTGTTATCTTATGGACATTATTGCCTTTTGCCATCTTCGGAATTAAGGGAAAACTCGATGAGCTAATTTCTATAAATAGGCTGATTCATGATGAAATGGTAAATTTGAATAAAGATGTATCATCTCTGGCAGAAGATCAAAGTGCCTCTCCGGTAGAAAACATAGCTACCTTGCATCAAAATGTTGAAGATACAACACATCAAAATACAGCTGAACAAGTATGTCCGAATTGTGGCCAGAAAAACAATCGCAAGATGACAAACTGCACACAATGTGGCCACAACCTTAGAAGTTAACCACTACACACTATGAACGACTATTGATGCACTGATTGGCCTACGAACTCTTATACCAAATAGGCAGGTTATAAGGTTATAAGCAATAAGTAGATACCAATCAGATCAGCTGCCTCTACCTCAGCTGTTTTAGCCGTTTGTAGTAGCATAGTGACCATCATTAAACTTTTCCGGTACAGCCTTTACTCTGTTTTCCCTGCTGAATTTACTTAGGTGTTGCTGGCAGGGGCAAAAATCTATATCACCTGGGTTTAGCTCCGGAAGTTTAAGTTTTTCATCACAAAGATCCAGTGATGAACACTTTTCGCAATGAGTGATACATTTATCTATTTCGTCGACCGATACTTTATAGAAGTAATTTGCAAAACTAATACCTAAGGCTTGTAGCATTTTAGGAAGACGTAAGATCTCAACCCTTTTTAGAAGAACTTTTCTCATTTCCCTTCTTTGATGGGTGTTTTTATGAATCTTACTCATAAAAAGCATACCTAAGACAAAAACAATACTTGCTATAAATATGACAATAAAATAACTGGAAAAAGCCATGAATTCGCTCTCGATAATATTTACTAAGTTTAAACTATGCAGCAATTGAATGTTAGGTGCATATTTATAACATGATCTGGATTAATATTTTTAATCAATCGCAGATTCAACTTTGAAGTGGTTTGATCGTGGTATACGAAATCAATTCTATTCCTGATCGGTTAGCTGTAAGAAGTCATTCGAAGCATCTTATTTTACTCAGGTAGCTCATATCGCATAGTTCAGTGGATTTGATGAATTGCTCCGTAGTGACGTAACCGGAGATTTAGCTGGCGGAGTGGGAATGAGTACAAAGTGCCAACTGCCCCCCCCAGCATTAATTGAAAATTTCAACTATATGCTTCCAAGTAGGAATTCCCTTTGTATAATCAGTCAATTATTAGAAAATTTTCAGAGGAAATTCTGCATGGAATTAAAAGTAACACTTGAAGGCAATAAAAAAGTTTCAACGCATATTGGTGATCACCTGATCATGACTGATCAGCCTGAAAAGAATGGCGGCAGCAATACCGCACCTGCTCCCTATGATTTGTTTTTAGCTTCAATAGCAACTTGTGCCGGCTTTTATGTACAGTCTTATTGTGACAATAAAAATATTGACTCTTCTGGCATTGAGATCACGTTGAAAGCCAAACGTGATGATAAAAAGGTAATAAATGGCTTTGTCACAACGATTCATGTACCTGAAGAAATTCCTGAAAAACTACATGGTGTACTGAAAAAAGTTGCATCGCAGTGTGCCGTAAAAAAAACCATCATGAACAATCCAGACTTTATTGTCGAGACTATAAAACAATAAATCTGTTACCCCAGATTTTGAAAGAAAAGGATATCGACTACCTGGAAGCAGTCATTAACTGCCCCTTACCATATGGCTTAGTCGTGCCAACATGAACTGTCATTGCCAAATCTAAAATTTGGTTGTATAGCACCCTATATTTGAGAGTTATGATAAAAAAAATCTTATGAACATTTGATGTCAATATGGGTTAAAATCTTCAGTTTCGGTTATTATGACTACAGAAAAAGCAGAATCTCAAGAATTACAGCCTACCATCCTTTCCTATGTGAAAGACATTCCCAACCTGTGTTCACTTGCAGGGTTAGCTTGCACAATATTAGCTATTTACTTCAGTATTTTGGGCGTTTACCACGCTGCAATGATTGGCATGATTTGGGCTGTTGCTTTTGACTGGGCGGATGGCCTCATCGCTCGAAGAATGAAAGGACGGACAGGTAATGACCGAGCATTTGGTGGGCAACTTGATGTATTAATTGATATTGTCAGCTATGGAGTTGCTCCAGCTATTCTTTTACTGAGCTATGGGAAATTTGATCCTATATTTTTATTCGGTGCATTTTTAATGCTAGCTGCTAGTGCAATAAGGTTGAGTTATTTTAGTGTATTTGGTCTTTCTGGTGGGTCGAAATATACAGGACTGGCTCTTGATAACAACAATATAATACTAGTTTTCATATTTTTATTTGAAGGCATTTTTAGTGGGGGAGTTTTTTCCGTCGTTCTTTATATAAGTGGTTTAGGACTCGCAGCTTTAAATGTGTCAGAAATCAAAACCCCCAAACTTTCCGGTAAATCTATCAATGTTGTTATTCTTGCTATTTATACACTTGGAATAACGAGTATCTATGGCTGGAAGCTTCTTTAGAAAATAGCAAGACTGGTAATTATCATAATGAAAATCACTTTAATCTAAGAGATAAATAGCATAATGGTTGTATATACAGTAGGCACTTTTGATTTATTGCATGTGGGGCATTTAGCCTTATTAGAATATTGCGCTACATTAGGTGATACCGTTGCTGTTGGTGTTGCTTCTGATGAGGTCGTTAAATTGTATAAGCCTAATATCCCAGTCATTCCACTTGAACAACGTATGGAAATGCTTCTGGCACTACGCTGTGTAGATATTGCATTACCGTATCACGAATTAGATTATATTGCGGTTTGTAAAGAAGTTAAGGCTGATATATTTGTTATTGGCGAAGACTGGGGAAGAAAGCCTCATAATCAAGGTGTTGAAGACTATCTAAAATCGCAGGGTAAAGAGATTGTTCAAATTAAATATAGCCCAAGAAATTCATCGACTAAAATTAAAAAGGATGTTTTGTCTTTGCACCAGACAGGTAAAAGAGCTTAAGGCTGAATACTTTTCTTTTACATTGAAAACATCCCCTCTAACCATCAAATTCAGTTAACCGTAAAAAACTATATTGGATTGTGAAGAGCCAAACCG
>JBDLIU010000184.1:0-8975 GCA_039714715.1 Bacteroidota bacterium | reverse complement strand
ACAGTTTTGCTTAGTACTAATTCTGTTGATGTTTACAACCCGAAAGTAGTGAGTGCCTCTAAAGGTTCTTTAACGAGGGTAAATGTTCGAAATGTTGACCTGGAAGAAGTTTTTAGCGATTATAAAGGAAACATTCTGGCTGCTGACCTTGAGGGAGAATCACTGGATAACCTGGGCAAGATTGACAAAGGGATAATTCTAATGGGCAGTGAATCTCACGGAATTAGCCAGGTGCTTTCTCCATATATATCTAAGAAGATTACTATTCCGGGGAAAGGTGGTGCTGAATCACTTAATGTAGCTGTGGCAACAGGGATTATCTGCAATCACTTGTTGGGTTAAGAGAATTAAGGATCTTGGCATGATAGACAATCAAAAGTCCTGTTAGGGACTAAATATTGGTAGGTTTAAAACTGTAGTTTTTTAAAATGTGCCGTAGGTACATTATATCTCGTACCTGACGGAACGAATATAACTCTTAATAACTTTCTACCCATATGTTGTCCCTGACGGGACAATTATTACATATGGTTTCAGTCATTAGAATCTTCAAACTCGATTAGCCGGTCAATAATTTCAGGAATGTCTTCCACAGCTATTTTTTTCAGCGCAATCTTTTTATCCTTATCAAGTATATAGACCATAGGTGTTGATCTTATGTCGTAGAAATACTTGAAGTAAGTTTTATTCTCCAGGTCAGCCAAATTGTGCCATTCAAGTTCATTATCACGAATGTATTTTCTCCAACGCTTACCATCTGTGGTGGTATTAATTGCCAGTACTTCAACATCCTTTGCCTGAAGTTCAGGATACATTTCGTATAGCAAGGGAGTAGTTTTTTTACAGTGACCACAATCCGGATCATAGAAATATAAAACTGTATACCTGGCATGGAAATCTTCCAGTTTATAATCAGTGCCGAGAGTGTCCTGCATAACAAATCCTGGCGCAGTGTTGCCAATAAAGTTAGGACGCATGGTAGCAGCCCGGTCAGTTAGTTTTTTAACCGTTTCTGCATCAGACCAGGTAGCTTGCCCAGTTGCGTAATAATTATCAACAAGATGCACAAAAACCCTGTCGAAACCCATAACAGGTGAAGCTTCATATTTGTTGGTTAATGTAATCAACAGATAGCGAAATGCCTCTTCACTTTTTTTACCGGATTCTAATAATTCATCAATTTCTTTTATTACAGAATCGGCTTGCTGGATTACTACATTATCAAGGTAATCAATAATCTTATTGTGAAGGAGTGGTGAGCGGATAAGACCGGGATCAGCAATATCAATTCCTTCCCAGTAATGTGATTTATAGAATTTATAGCGGGCTAGCTGGTCATTATTTTCTTCTACTTGAGACACCTCGGGAGATTGCATTAATCTGATCAGGCGATCCAAAATTGACCCGGGATGTTTGACTTGCATTGACTTTTGCATGTCTTTTACTTCCTTATCAATGGCTTTAAGTTTTTTTGTCAACTCTTCTTTTTCTGCCTCATCGGTAGCCGAATCAATGGCAGTTTGAAGCTCTTTTGCCTCTTTTCTTTTGGTGGAGGTATACCTTTGCATCTCAAAAAATCCCAAATTGATAGGTGATCCTTTGATTTTAGCGGTAGTGATTATATCAGGTGCAGTACCTTCAATGCTGAATTGTTGTTCTCCTATCAGGAACTCAAAATACTGCGAAGGAGAGTAATAAAAATAGATACCTTCAGTTAATTCTTTGTCACCTTCAAACACGGCTACACCATTCACTACTTTGGCTGTGTCATCAAGATAACGCTGTGTAGCAAAATGATGCCCCAGGTAGGCTACGGTATCATTCTGATTGTGAACCTTGGTGTTTATCCTGTATCCCTGACTGAATGCTATTACAGTAGTCAAAACAAAGAGTACAGTTATAATTAATGGTCTATATGTCATTTTACTGAATTCTTCTTTAATCTTTACCTCATATAACAAAGATCGTGCAAGATATAAAAACAATCGAATTTATGGTATCAGAACAGTGATTTGCTTTTCTCTGCAGCTTCTTCTGTCATTTTATCAGCTGCCTCTTTACCAAGGTATTTGTCTATAATACCATGGCCAACATACAAAAGAGGAGTGAGTACGATAGCAACCACAAATTTGTAGATGTAATTGATGATACCCACAGCAATTATTTGCTTTAATGACCAGGAGGGATTACCGAAAACATAAAAGGCAATAAAAAGTACAACAAAACTGTCCAGCAGCTGGCTTACCAGTGTAGACCCGGTGGCTCTCAGCCATATCATTTTAGGGCCGGTAAACCTTCTCAATTTCTGAAATACGAATACATCGATAAACTGGCCAAGTAAAAACGCAGTCAGGGAACCGACAATAATCCCAAGTCCTTGTATAAAGATTCTATTGTATGCGTAATCAATATTGAATGCATTGCCTGCCTCATCTGTGCTATTTATTTCAAGCCAGAAAGATGCAGGACTGAGGCTGGTTACCAGGGCAATTATCAGGAAAACATAAATAATCAGACCAATAGTTAGAAAAGTGATTTGTCTTACACCCTGTTTCCCAAAGTACTCATTGATGATATCAGTCGTAATAAAAACTACAGGCCATAGAATGGCACCAGCAGTGAGGTTAAAATCGAGTATAAAATCGCCAAGAAGATGAATATTGGCAGGTTCAAATCCAATAGATTGTTCTAATGAAAAGATTTTAACTCCAATAAGTTCTGCCACCACTGCATTGGTGATGAAAATTCCTCCCAGAACTAAAAATAGACGTGATTTCTTATTGGAAATATTAGTCATTAATGTTCGATTGAGTAGGTCTTACCTTCATTTGCAATATGGCTATCACTGAATATTTTTCTGGCTTCTTCCTCAAATGGTGCCAAATCTTTATACCTGGCCGAGAAGTGCCCCAGAAGAAGTTTTCCAACTTCTGCATCTTTAGCGAACTGAGCCGCTTGTGGAGCTGAAGCATGATAGGTTTGTGATGCCTCTAATTCTTTAGTAGTTAAGAAGGTTGCTTCGTGATAAAGCAAGTCAAATCCCTTAATGGTTTCTGCTAATTCTGGCAGGTATATCGTATCAGTCAGATAGGCATAGCTTCGGGACCTTCTTCTTCCCATGCTTAATTCGTTGTAAGCGTATTTAACCGTTCCATCGTCATTAAGTACATCCTCACCTTTTTTTATTGTGGCAATTTCTGCAATTTTAATATTGAGGGGCAACTTTTTCTTATTTAGCCTTATAGGATGTTCTTTTTCATTGACCAGAAATCCTACACATGGTATACGATGCTGTACGGGAACTGAAGTAATGGTAAACTGTTTATTTTCATAAACAACTTCTTTCTCATCCATATTTAAAGGATGAAAGTGAAGCATATACCGAAATGTTGTGTCAGAGTATTTAATGTGCGTGGTAATGATTTCACTTAGCTGAGGCGGTCCATACAAATCCAGAGGCTTAGTACGTCCCTGGAGATGTAATGTGGATAGCAATCCTACTAATCCCAGGTAGTGATCACCGTGAAGATGGGTGATAAATATGGCTTCGAGCCGTTGCGCCTTAAGACCATATCGTTGCAGCTGCAACTGTGTTCCTTCACCACAATCGAATAAAAACTGGTGATTTTGAACTTTGATATGCTGCGCAGTTTGGTGCCTGCCATATACCGAGACAGCAGAATTAGATCCTAAAATGGTAATCTCGAAAGACAAAACAGGTTGTTAGTCTTCTCCGTCTTTCAGTTCATTTTCAATGTTATGAAGCATGGCTGCATCAACTGCTTCTTCTACAGTAGGAAGAATGTTTAATACACCATCTAATTGTGAAATTTTAATAAGCTTCATCGTATGTTCCGAAAGGGCTGCCAGGATGAAAATCCCTCCATCTTGCTGGAATGTGCGATTCCCAACCAATAGAGAACTTAAACCGGAAGAATCAGTATAATTTACCTCGCTTAAATCAAGGATAATATTTTTAGTTCCTTCTGCATGTAATGTAATCAGCTCGGTTTTCAGGGTAGGAGCCAGTGTTGAATCCAGTTTAGGTTCATTTAACTTAAATACGCAGTAAGGTTCTTGTTTATCTATAGTATATTTCATGGTTCAATACTTTTTAAATGTGTTCATCCAGCCATTTTTTTATATTGCTGTAGATTCTATCTTCCAAATTTAATGTATTCTCAGTTTTTAAAGGCTTTCCGGTAAAAGAACTATACAATTCCAGGTACCTTTCAGAGATCATTGTTACAACCTCATCGGTCATTTCAGGTACGGACTGCCCCTCAAGACCCTGGAATCCATTTTCTATTAACCACTCTCTTACAAACTCTTTCGAGAGTTGTTTTTGATGTTCACCGGCATCCTGTCTTTCCTGGTATCCTTCTTTATAGAAATATCTTGATGAATCAGGTGTATGGATCTCATCCATAAGGTAGACTGTACCATCTTTTAAGCCAAATTCATATTTGGTGTCAACCAGGATCAATCCTTTTTGAGCAGCTAACTCAGTGCCGCGCTCATATAGCTTGTGGGTGATTTCTTCCAGCTGATTGTAATATTCTTCACTTACAATTCCCTTTTCAATTATTTCTTCTCTTGAGATGTCCTCATCATGCCCCTCCTTGGCTTTGGTGCTTGGTGTGATAATAGGAGATGGGAACTTATCATTTTCTTTCATACCATCCGGCATGGGAACACCACATAAAGTTCTTTTTCCATCGCGGTATTCTCTCCACGCATGGCCCGAAAGATACCCTCGAATTACCATTTCCACTGCAAATGGTTCACATCGATGACCGATAGATACATTGGGGTCTGGAGAAGCAATTAGCCAGTTATTTACGATATCGCGGGTTGCTTTAAGGTTTCTGGCAGCAATTTGATTAAGCACCTGGCCTTTTAACGGTATTGCCTTTGGTAGAACTACATCAAATGCTGAGATTCGATCACTGACAACCATAGCCAGGATGTTATCGAAATAATAAACATCACGCACTTTACCCCTGTAAAAATCAGTTTGTTGGGGAAAGGAAAAGTTAGATTGAAGGATGGCTTTCATAATTCAAATTTACCTTTTTAAGACGTATAGTTTAAAAGATTATTTAACAATTATTTTACATTCATACATTTTGCCTGATAAAACGTTTTTTGTCATAATCATATATTAAATTGAATGGTTTAAAGAACTTGTAAAATTATGCAGCCAGAGAAAAAATTAGACTTTGATTTATAGATTATAGAGGTATATTCGCATGTCTTTGAATCACAGTTTATACTTAAAAATATTTTTTTATACTAATCGTTTTTTATATGAGAACAATTTTGATCTTACTAGTTGCACTTGTTTCATTTTCCGCGAATGCTAAAACAAAATATCATAATGGAGAGATAATTTATATTGATGGTAAAACCAAGGTTGGATTGGTTGGGATGATGGAAGATGGAGGTGATGAATTCATTAAGTTCAAGGCCTCTGAATCCGCTGAGGTTGAAAAGATTGAGTCGGAGAAATTAACCCGTATTATTTACAAAATAGATGATGAAGCTTATGAATTTCATCGTATCAAAGTTAATGTTGGTTGGAAGGCCAAGGTGAAGATAAAAGGTCCAGGTTGGCTGCAAGTTGTACAAAAAGGTTATGCTACTTTATATATTAATGTAATAGTGATGTCAAATAGGGATTTTTATGGTACGAATAGTGCTACTTTTAAAGATTATTACATTAAAAGGGACAGTGATGAAGCTGCAAAAATGATTGCTACTATAGCTTCGGCCAATAACAATCAGACTTTTAGAGCGAACGGCCCAATCTTCTTTGCTGATTATCCTGAGTTGGCTGAAAAGATTCAATCGAAAGAATATACATGGAAAGACCTTTTCGATGTGGTAGATATGTATAATGAGTGGGCAACAAATAAGTAAGCCAAAAGACACGGAAGATATGATTGAAATTATTGCAATAATTACACTTGGAAAAACCATTCGGGGAATTATAAGTGAGAAGGGATTAAAACCCTGGAAATACATTCTTCTGATGGTTGTTCTTTGGCTTGGTTTTGAAATAATAGGATTTATTATTGCAGGACTAATTTTAGGGGAAAGCCTTATTTCATACCTTTTCGCTATTGCAGGTGCTGCATTAGGAGGATATCTAAGTTATAGAATTGCTCTTAATGCTGAGCCAGCTCAAATGGAATATGATATTTCTGAGTTTGGCAAGGAAGATTGAAATTCAGGCATCTAGTATCGGGATTTCCACATTGATTTTAACCGGAAGAATATGAAGAAAGGTTTCACTCAAATTGAATCTTTTATAAACCGGGTTGATGTGGAATGTCCGAAATGCAAATCAAAAGCACTGGTTACTTCTAACCCTGAAAACAGGCAACAGACCAGGTTTGTTTGTTCTAGTTGTGGAGCTGCTAAAGATTGGAAGGGAAATTCAAGTATTTACTCTAATACTAATCTGGATTTTGTGATAGGTATCCTCACAGGGCAACCTGTTGATTGCTATTTTAAGCTTCCACTGTGGTATAAAACTGATGTTAAAGGCAATATTTTGTTTGCTTACAATATTGAACATCTTCAATTTCTTGAAAATTATGTTTCTGATAAAATCAGAGAGAGACAACCGGATGAGCAGGGCTGGAGTAATCGAAGTTTAGAAAGTAGATTACCCAAATGGATGTTGTCTTCTAAAAACAGAGGACTGCTGCAAAAAAAGATCAAAGAGCTAAAGAAGAAGTGATTAATGTCTTGAGATGGTAGAGGTGTTTATTTGACTAACTTGCCGTAACTGTACTTTTCTTTCTTTAGAACTTTTCCAGATTCATCATAGGTCGTCCATTCGCCACCTTTGCTATTACCTGAATATCGACCCTTTATTTTTACTTTGCCTGATTTAAAGTATTCTGTATACGGGCCGTGCTTTTTGCCTGATTTATACACTTGCTCGAATTTCTTTTCTCCGGAATCGTAAAAGCCCATTTCGGTACCAACTTTCCCATTCCTTATGTATGGTTCTTTTAGTATCACCTGACCGTTTTCTGCATAGGTTAGGCGGTCACCATCAATGAGTCCTTCTTCATAATTAGATAAGCATTTCAGCTGTCCATTAGAATGCCAGGTTTTCCATTCTCCATGTGGTTTACCCAACTTTTGCTGACTTTTACTTTTTGATTTTCCATTATCATAAAACTCTTCAAGTGTAAAGGTATTTTCCTCATCAGAATAGTTTCCTTTCCATTTTGTTTTACCATCGGGATAATACTCTACATTATTACCAGACATGAATCCTTTGTCATAATGAAAATTAGTCTTCACTGACCTGTCATCATACCATGACTTATTCGAACCATGTAATTTGCCCTCAAGGTAATGTCCATGAACTATGAGCGTTCCTTCCTGGTTATAAGTTTTAGATTCTCCTGTTCTGGAGCCATTTTTGTTAATACTTTCCGTCTCAAGCTGGCCATTTGGGAAGAAGGTTCTATAGTAGCCATTAGTTATACCATTTACCAAATTCTCTTCAGTTCGCAAACTTCCATCTTGGTAATATGTTCGCGTAAGACCATTTACTTTACCATTTTTATAACCAACAACCTGCTTGATTTTACCATCAGGATAGTACTCTGTGATACTACCATCCGGTTTCCCCTTTTTAAAAGTTGTAATAGATTTTAATCCTCCCTTTGGGTAATACAGTGTGAGTGTATCTGCAAGAGAGTCTTTTAAGAACTTTCCACTTTGGATTACCTGTCCATTTTCTGCATAAACATTTACAGGCCCTGTTCGCAAACCATCTGCAAAAGTCAGGGTTTGCTGTATGGCTCCTGAAGGGTAATATGTTTTAAATACACCGACCTTCTTACCATCCCTGAATTTTCCCTTTATTTCAGTTTTCCCATTCGAATAAAACTTATAGTAGTCCCCATAAATACGTGTACTGTCACCATCGGCAATGGTATATCGTTCCTTTACAATGGTGTTGTATTTATCGTAATAAGTTTTTACTTCGGTTAATGCCTGGCCAACTAATTGATTAGTACTAGCCAGAAGCAGCAACGCTGACAATGCAATTTTATAAAAAGGGTGTTTTTTCTCAATCATATATTAACAGTAACGATAACAGCCGGGAATCATTGCTTAAGCCAAACGTTCAATAATAATAGCCGAAGCACCACCACCTCCATTGCAAATGCCGGCAGCACCGTACCTGCCACCTTTTTTATTAAGAACATTTGTTAAAGTAGTAATTATTCTTGCTCCTGAAGCGCCTAATGGATGCCCCAGTGCAACAGCACCACCCAATACATTTACTTTTTCAGGATCTAGATCAAGTTCTTTATTGTTAACAATGGAAACCACTGAAAATGCTTCATTTATTTCATAATAATCAATGTCATCTTTGGTAAGTCCTGCATGAGCAAGTGCTTTAGGAATTGCTTTGGAAGGCGCTGTGGTAAACCATAGAGGATCTTGAGCGGCATCACCAAATCCAGCTATACGAGCCACAGGTTTAATGCCTAACTCATCAGCTTTCTTTTTACTTATCAACACCAGAGCAGAAGCACCATCATTAATTGTAGAAGCATTGGCTGCCGTTACAGTACCTTCTTTATCGAACACCGGACGCAGGTTTGGAATCTTTTCAAATCTTACATTTTTATATTCTTCATCCTCCTTAACAACAATAGAGTCACCTCTTCTTTGAGGTACTTCTACTGGTACTATTTCATCATCAAACAACCCTTCTTCCCATGACTTTGCTGATTTCTTATAAGAATTAATAGCAAACTCATCCTGCTCTTCCCGGGTGATGTTCATTTCTTTTGCGGTGTTATCGGCACTATTACCCATCGGGATGTTGTGATAAATTTCCCATAATCCATCTTTAACCAGTCCATCAACGAATTCGGCATTACCATATTTGTAGCCATAACGAGCCTTAGGCACATAATAGGGGATGTTTGACA
>JBDLIU010000183.1:0-9066 GCA_039714715.1 Bacteroidota bacterium | reverse complement strand
GGATTCTTAATTGAGTTCGGGCTTTTTTTATGCACTATTTTACTTTCTCCCAGTCATCAGAAGAAGAGACATGCAGTATTTCTCCTCTTTGAAGAATAAAATCTTTCATTACTACTTTTCGGCAGCCTTGAAAGCTGTTATCACCTGTACTTTGCATTAAAATAGGATAGGAGTACCCGTAATCACGTTTTTGTTTAGTGATTTCCTCATCTTCATCAAGAATAAAACCCCAAATAAATTTAATAGGTTTTCTTTCACAGGAGGGTGGAGCAAATCCGAAGATATCATATTTATATATTCCGGTTCCATCTGCTCTTAATTCAAGATAGCCGGATCTGCGTCCTTTGTATTTTCCTATAAAACTATCCGGAACCTTATATGTAGTTTGATAATTAGTACCGGAGTAATTAATAATCCGAATTTTCTCATCAATTGAAGTATAGTCCAGACTAAACAGACTAATCAATATAAACAGGACGGATGTTTTCATAAAATAAACCGCTGAGTTGCTAAGTCACTAAG
The DNA here is from genome assembly GCA_039714715.1 of Bacteroidota bacterium. GTDB lineage: Bacteria > Bacteroidota > Bacteroidia > Cytophagales > Cyclobacteriaceae > S012-113. Next base: position 8,544 of record JBDLIU010000183.1, on the reverse strand, counting down.
AATACTTTGCAGCTTAGCGGTTAGTTTCTTAATACCTATTATAATTATTCTTCCAGTGCAGCTACCCCCGGCAACACCTTGCCTTCCATATATTCAAGCAAAGCACCACCACCGGTCGATACATAAGAAACGCGATCAGCATAGCCGAATTTATTAATTGCTGCTGCAGAATCACCACCACCAATCAGGCTGAAGCCACCAAATGCTGTAGCATCACGCACGGCTTTCGCTACCGCTTTCGTGCCATTCTGAAATGCGTCCATCTCAAATACGCCCATAGGTCCGTTCCAAAGTACTGTTGCTGAGCGACTGATTATCCTTCTGAATACTTCAGATGCATCAGGCCCGATATCCAGTCCCATCCAACCATCCGGGATGCTGATATTATCAGAAACCCGGGTCATTGCATCGGGTGCAAACTTATCTGCAATCACTGAATCTATTGGTAACTCGAGGCTTACACCTTTTTCCTTGGCTTTTTCAATTAGCTTTTTAGCCAGATCAAGTTTGTCTTCTTCAACCAAAGAAGAGCCTACCTTGCCACCTAATGCTTTAAAGAAAGTATAAGCCATACCACCACCAATGATAAGATGGTCAACCTTATCAAGTAATTTTTCAATAATTATTATTTTATCAGAGATTTTAGCACCACCCATGATGGCCGTATAAGGCCTTTTTACTTCAGAAAGCACTTTTTCAGCATTCTTAAGCTCTCCATCCATCACAAAACCACATGCTTTTACATCAAAGAATTTAGCTATTACTGCGGTAGAAGCATGAGCCCTGTGTGCGGTACCAAAAGCATCATTTATATAAATATCTCCCAGCCTGGCAAGCTTTGATGCAAAATCTTCATCACCTTTTTTCTCTTCATCATGGAACCTGAGATTTTCCAGAAGTAAAACCTGCCCTGGCTGTAGACCGGCTGCCTGTGCTTCAGTCTCATCACCAATACAATCATTGGCAAACTGTACCTCGACTCCAAACTTTTCTGAAAGGGCAGGTACAAGATGTTTTAATGAGAATTTTTCTTCAGGACCCGATTTAGGTCTGCCTAAATGCGACATAAGAATAGCAGCTCCACCATCAGCTAGAATCTTTTTTATCGTTGGTTCTGCAGCATTTATCCTGGTAAAATCCGTTATTTCGAATTTATCATTAAGCGGTACGTTGAAATCAACCCTGATAAGGGCTTTCTTGTCTTTGAAGTTTATGTTTTCTACTGTTTGCATAAAAAATTATTTATAGCTTGCTCGTTTTAATCTATCATTTATTGCCCTTCCTAATCCGTTATCAGGAACTAATTCTGTGATGATTAAGTCAACATCCTGTTCCTCAAACCATCTCAGGCCGGCAAAAAGGTTCATGGCAGCTTCATTCAAGCTTGCCTTTTCTGATAATACAAAGGTAGGATAACCAGAGTACTTTTTTGTAAAAGAAAGTATACCAATTCTTTGTGTTCGGTTTTCTTCCAGTAATTTATCGATATTTCCTCTTATTACCTGCTTCGTAGGTGAGTAATGAGCTGATAGCATTCCCGGGGCGCTGGGCCTGGAGCTCGAACTGGTGCTTACAGTTACTTCACCAATAACAGATTCAATTTCTTCAACTGATAATCCTCCTAAACGAAGAACACTTGGATTATCATCATGGAATCCAACAATAGTAGATTCTACACCTATTTTACATTCGCCTCCATCTAATATATAATCAATTCTATCTCCCAGCTGCTGGTTTACATGTTGTGCCGAGGTAGGGCTTACATAACCAAATGGATTGGCACTGGGGGCAACCAGAGGAAAAGGTAAAGATTCCAGTAGGCTGTGAAGCATTGCATGCCTTGGCATTCTGAAAGCAGCTGTCGATAGACCACTTGAGATCATTTCATTTATCTTATCCGATTTAGGAAGCACAACGGTTAGTGGCCCGGGCCAATATTGGTCAATAAGTGATTTTGCTTTTTCAGGCAGCTTATTAACGAGTGGCAATAATGCTTCTTCATTCGGAATGTGAGTAATTAATGGATCGAATGATGGTCGCTGTTTGGCTTCGAAAACCTTAACAACTGCTTTAGGATCTAAAGCATTGGCAGCCAGCCCATAAACGGTTTCGGTAGGAATACCTACAAGGCCTCCATTCGAAAGAATATCAGCAGCTTTTTTTATATCGTTCCCTATCTCAGCCAAAAGAATAATAAAGTCTAAGTGCGAAAGTAAAAAATTACCTTGTATTATGTTTAACCTTGCCTGCCAAAGAAGGCATTCAGAATGTCCTGAACTGCTTGTTGAGGAGTAAGGTTACCTTTTAATACTTCTTTTTCCAGTTTAGTTAATATGGGTTGAAGCTGCTTGTCTTTCTGAATGTGATCCATAACCTCTGCACTAAGCATGCTTTCCAACCAATGCTTCTTTTGCTCTTCTCTTATGTTCTTAAGTTCTCCATTTTTACTAATGGATTCAGCATATTCATTTACCTGGTACCACACGTTTTCAACTCCTTTGCCAGAAATAGAAGAACATGTCAGTACTGGAGGCGACCAGCCTGTTTCCCGTGGACTAAACAGGTGCAGGGCATTTTCATAGGCTTTTCTAGCCAGGTTAGCATTGGCTATATTATCTCCGTCAGCCTTATTGATTACCAGGATGTCTGCCATTTCCATTATGCCACGCTTTATGCCCTGTAGCTCATCGCCAGCACCGGCCAGCATCAGTAGCAGGAATACATCAGTCATATTCTTTACAGCTACTTCAGATTGTCCGACACCAACCGTTTCTATAAGAACCACATCGTATCCGGCTGCTTCACAAAGAAGGATTGAGTCCATCGTGTTGCTGGCCACACCTCCCAGGTTGCCACCACTGGCGGAGGGCCTGATAAATGCATTTTGATTGCCTGCCAGTTTGCTCATCCTGGTTTTGTCACCTAAAATGCTTCCTTTCGACTGCGGACTGCTGGGATCTATAGCCAAAACAGCTAATTTTTTACCCTGTGAAGTGATTAACTCACCGAGAGTATCTATAAACGTACTTTTTCCAACCCCTGGCACCCCAGTAATGCCTATTCGAAGTGAATTTCCTGTTTGGCTTAATATCTCAGATAAAAGCTGGTTGGCGGTTAATCTGTCTTCATCCTTTTTACTCTCTATCAGCGTGATGGCTTTACCCAGTGCAACTGGGTCACCTGATAGCACTTTTTTCTTCATGTTATCTATATCAGCCATGCCGTGAACTTTCAGATATAAAATCTATTCACTAAATTGTGGTTTCTTAATCAAAACCTATGTTAAAGAAAAGAAAATTTTGGATACACAACATACTTGCCACCGGATTTATTTTTGGGTTTATGTGGGTAGCTGGTCAAATGTTTGCAATTTTTGAATTCCTTGATCCCATTGGAGACGCTCTGGAAGGATATGAAATGACAGACCAGGTGTTTTCAAACGAACAATGGAGAGAGGTTCCCCCGGCTGAAGAAGATATTGTAATTATCAATATGGGATCACCAGCAGCAGGTGCCACTAGAAGAGTTACAGCAGAGCAAATTAATATTATTAATAGTTTCGGGCCTAAAGTTATTGGATTAGATGCAATATTTAGGAATCTAAAACCTGACACTCTCGGGGATTTTATGTTGGCAAATGCTTTATCTAATTCACCTAATGTTATTATGTATGTTAAATTACTTGATAATGGAGATGATTTTATTTGGCAGGATGCAGAATACAGTCACCCTATGTTTACACAGGATCATAAGACGGCTTTAGTAAATTTACCTATTGAAAATGTAGGTGGGCCCCAATGGCAATATAAGACGAATCGAAGTTTTTTCCCCAGGGAATTACTTCGAAATCCTGAGACAAATGAAATTGATACAGTTTTAGCGTTTGCCGTTCAGGTTGCTATGGAATACGACCCTGTTAAAACAAAAAAATTCCTGGACAGAAATATTGACGAGGAAATTGTAAACTATACCGGTAATGTAATGGATTATGGGCTTACACGATTAGGTACCCGATTCTTTGCTTTGGATTGGTGGCAAGTTCTTGATACAATGCAATACACACCGGATTTACTTAAAGACAAAATTATACTTATGGGATTTCTGGGCCAGGACTTTGATGATAAAGTTACTATCGAAGATAAATATTTCACGCCCCTAAATGAGAAATATACTGGACGAGCTAGAGCTGATATGTTTGGTGTAGTTATTCATGCTAATATTGTCTCAATGATTCTTAATGAGCAATACATTGACCAAATGACAGAAACCCAGGGCATATGGCTTGCCATTTTGGTATGCTTTTTGAATGTATTCTTATTTTCAATCATTTATTATAAAATGGATAGGTGGTATGATGGTTTAACGAAATTGATTCAGCTGACTGAAGCATTATTATTTACGTTTATTATTATCTTAGTATTTCACTATTTTAGTTATAAACTAAATTTAACATTAACTATTATTGCCGTGCTGTTCGCAGGAGATACATTAGAAGTTTATTATGGGGTAATTGTAAATGCCTGGGAAAGAATTGAAAAAAAATGGCTTACCAAGTGACACTTAACAGTATATATTAAATAGAACACCAAAACAACGATAACCAATATAGACATGACACGTAAAATTTCATTAATTCTGGCAGGCCTTATGTTGATAGGCCTTACTGGTTTCGGGCAAGGATATACTTTCCGAATTATGGTCTCAAAAGGGGCTAATAAAATGAAAGTAGGAGGAAGTGGAGACTGGCAATCACTTAGAATAGGAGGTAAACTCAATGATGGAGACCAGATTCAAGTGGGTGAAAACGGGTATTTAGGGCTCGTACACTCAACAGGTAAAACAAAAGAACTTAAAAAGCAGGGAACTTATAGTATCAGTGATTTGTCAACTGCAATAACAGCAGGTGCCCAGAATATTGCTGGGAAATATGCTGATTATGTAATGAGTAAGATGTCTCCTGAAGAAAGAGAGTCTAACAGAAGGAAGTATGCCAGTGTAACAGGGGCGGTTGAAAGAGGTGATGATGATGCCTCTATTCATATTTTAATGCCAACTACTGTTTCAGTATACAACCCGCAGGTTCTGATAAAGTGGGAACCGCTTGATGGAGATAATACATATGAAATCAAACTTTTCGATTTGTTTGAGCAGACCATTATGGTAGCTGAAACAAATGAATCAAGCTATACCATTGATTTCAATGATCCTAAGCTAGCTGACGCATTCGCAGAAAACCTGATAATTGTTGATGTAAATTTGAAAGGCAATGATGAAGTGAAGTCGAAGCGTGCTGCAATCGAACGTGTGAGCCAGGAAACTGCAGCCAGTTTTGAAGTTGAGCTAAAAGGATTAGAAGATAATCTTGGAGAGGAGTCTTCAATTAACAAGATAATATTAGCAGAATTCTACGAGGAAAACAGCTTAGTACTTGATGCTCTGACTAGCTATGAGCATGCTATTAAAATGTCTCCGGACGTGGAATACTTCAAAGAAGTTTATGATGAGTTCCTGATGAGGAACGGTTTAAAGAAATAAGATAAGTAACATTTTACTGTCATGAGATGTCTCGGTATGTAAATGCCGGGACATTTTTTGTTAGTTCGGATAGGAATGCCTATATCACCAGATGATCACCTTCCAAATAAGGCACAACATCATACTCATCAATTTTCAGACAAAACTCAATATCTTTTTTAATCCCGAATTTTTGTAGCCTTTTCGCATGGGCCGATTGCAATACGAGGCCCAACAAATCTGATTGATGTTGAAGAAATAAGTTGTGTGCTAATATCGCATCGTCTGAATTGTACTCTAAAGAATTTTTAACCGCTTCAATTAAAGCACCTGCAAATAAGGTGTCTTCCGTATTAACACTTCCTTTCCAGCCTGCACAGTGAATTACTACATCCTTGTTCAATTCCTTTATTTTATCTGCAACCGCACTCAGGTTTAGGAATGAACCAATTAGAATATTCTCAGCTTCTAATGACTTATGTATTGCAAGTGTGCCATTAGTTGTTGTAAAAGCAATGTCACTTCCATTAAGGTTTGGGTTCATATAGCTGAAAGGTGAATTGCCGTAATCAAATCCCTCTACCATCTGTCCACCTCTTTCCGCAGAAATTACATAGCCTTCATTTTTATGCTCTCTACACTTTTCTACATCATCCATAGGTTTTATCCGGTTGATGCCATAGGCAAATGCTGTGGTCATTGTAGATGTGGCCCGTAAGATATCAACAATTACTACGATTTTATTCTTTAAATCGAAGAGGTGGATTAACTCCGGGCTTAAACAAACTGAGATATTCTTCATCAGGTAAAAATAATACAGATTGTTCTTATTTATTTCCTTTCACCCCAGGTAATCTTAGATGTTGGATGATCGTTTATGTTTTGTTGGTCTATTATAAAAGCTCTGCGTAACTCTGCGTCTTCTTTGTGGTTCTTTGCGGAATAACTGTTAAATGTTACACAAAGTATCTCAAATGTGTTTCTAAGGGGCACATAGATAGTTATCAACCTATTTAAAATGTATAATGCACTTGTGCATTGAGTTGAGTTTTAGTATTGCCCTCTATCAAATCATTGCCACTCCCCAGCTCGTCCTGATCCAGGTATTCCGTATAAGACCATTTTACCCTGACCGAGAGGTTCCGAACAGGTTTATATTTTAATAGAAGGTAATAACTAACACCTTTTCCATTAAACATTTTTGTATTATAGCTAAATAACATGTCTTTTTCATAAGCATATTGTCGGGCTGAAAAAGAATCGGTATCAAAAAATAATATTCGTCCGGAAACACCAATATTTCTTGACTTGTAATTAATATCCTGGTAGAAGAGCCAACCTTCTTCCTCATTGCTTGCTGTGAATAGATTGTATTGCAACCGGGTTCTGAAAGTGAAAGGGCTTTCAAGATTATAATCAAGATTAATAATTGTTTTTAGAAGCGACCGGGGTTGGTTAACATCAACAATGCCGATGTTTTCTTTACTTTCAGAAGTTTCTTTTCTTAGTTGAAAATATCCATGCGTTAAGTCGTTGAATTCATAGTTAATCCTGATAAGGTATTCTTGCCCGTCAGACGGACCAGCAGTTGATAAAGTAAGCCAGGGGAATTTATACATATCGTAATAAGCGGAAATACTGAGTTTCTTCAGGGGATAAAGATTAATTCCCCAATAAATACCACTTTCATTAGCTATCTGACTTCTTTCTGAAAATGTTAAGCCATAAAATGAATGGAAATCTTTTGACAAAGATCTGAGCAAAAGACTTGTGCTGATGTATTTTGTAAGGCTTCCTATGGCACCAATATTAATTGCTTCACCGGCCTTATAGGTTTTTGCGAGTTCTCCGAAAAATATAAAACTTCCAGATTCAACTTGGCCAAACCAACTATAATTCAAAAGGTTATTTCCTGAAAAATAGTACTGATTGTAGTCTTTGGGTGATGGCAAAACAGGTTTATCAAAATTTGTTCCCGTTATTAATAAACCTGTAGAGTAGTTGTCTTTATTATAAATGAATGCACTACCCCAAACCTGCTCATGCAGCAGATCTTTGGCTTCCAGTTCTGAAGCAGTTCTGTGTAGCCCTGATGTTCGAATAGCTGAAACCGCATTGATAACCTGGTCTTTTAACGGGGTAGCATCTAAATGTTGGTTAGAATAAAATACAGATATATCCATATTCTCATGAATTTGCAGTGTAACGCCTGTGCCACGAAAAAAATTATTCTCCGTAATGGAAGAGTAGGGGATTATTCCAAGATTAGATTGCTTCACTGTGGTAACTGCCTCAGCATTTTTACCGACCATAAACCCAGCACCCAGCACAAGCCCCTGTCCGAATTGTAATCGGTAATCTCCAAGTGCCATTTGTTTTATCTTTCCCTGGTTTTCAAGATATATATGACCTGAGACATAATCGGGAGAAGGTATTTTTGAGTTTGAAAGCCAGTTTTCACCGGGATCTTTTTGTGCACTGAGACCAATACTTATATGCCCGGGATTACGTAATCGGAGTCTAACCTGTGTACGGTCCGGGGAGCCCAGGTAGCTGTCATCAGTATACCCAATGGCCAATGGCAGAATTCTGGAGTAGCCAATAGTAGCATAATTACGCTTTCCATGACCTATTTCTGAAAACACTTGTTTCAGTGATTGGGTTTTAGAAACGGTAACAAATGGAAACAAGGCACGAATTTCATTAGCAGATATTTTTTCAATTACCTGCAATTCATAGATGCTTTTGAATGGACCTGTATCTTTTTTGTAGGCAAGAATATTATCAATTTGCTCATTGGAAAGTAATCCTAGCTGGATAAGGTCCTGGCCATTCGTTTTATTAAGATCTACAGGGTTATCATAAAAATGAATAAGTAAATTATAATAGTCCTGGGTTGCTGTTTCATCAAGGTTACTCAGGATACTATTTATATGGGAGTCGATATCAAAACTGCCGGAAGTATTAAATCCTTGTTGCGCAAAAACAGGTAAGTTTATTATCAGCAAAGAAATAAATATCAACCTCTTC
>JBDLIU010000182.1:0-9135 GCA_039714715.1 Bacteroidota bacterium | reverse complement strand
TCCTTTCGATCAGGTAGGTGAAGATGATATTAAATTTGATGTAGAGAAGTTTGAGCGGTTGTTGAAGTAGGTCTTCGACTCCTGTCATTACCATTAAGCAGGAAATCATGTTCAAAAAAACTTTAGAAATCAATGACCAGAGTTTTCTATCAAGGAGTTCTCATTTTTTATTCGGTCTATATAAAGTGTCAAATGGTAAAATAATCATAGCACCTCTTAATCCCTAACACACCTGACGCTACGCCCATAATTATAGTTGTGGTATAAGTTATGGAATACATAAATCTCATCAAAGAGCAATGACCAGTACCATGCGGAACTAACGTTATCAGTCGTAGTCCAAAAGGATGCGCTAAATCTCATATTATAGAATTTACCATTATAGTCACGGAAGCCTCCAGGAAGACCTGTAAAACCACTTTCATTCGTAGCCCCCGTATTAGTACCAAACCAATGTTTCGTACCTGACTCTTTTAATTTTCCACCAGCGACCTCCCATCCTCCTAAATAATCTAATAATACATTCATTTCTGTATAAGTGGGCACATGCCATCCACTAGGACATAGTTTGCCTGTATTTACAGCATACAAGTTATATAAGGCCCCGTAATCTGGTTTATTGGTGACTTCATCGTTATCATACCAACAATATGCTTCCGTAGATAAGTTAGCCCATTCCTCAATGTCAGTTTCTATTGAAATTGGAGTACCATCATTATACTTTGTTGTTTTTAAATTTTCGGCCATCCATATTTGAGATCCTATTTCAATCGTGGAATAATTATTCTCATCAATATCTGTAATGGTTTTATTATCCCATTTTACAAATTTAACTTCATTTCCATATGAAGTTGTAATACTATTTGATGCATAAGATCTTACATAATAGTCGACCCCTTTTGTAAAATCGGTTATTAAAGATGCAAACATACCTGTACCACTTCCATCAACTGTTTTATTATCCATTATAGTTGGCTCTCCTATAGTATTCCAGCATACCCCTCTTGCAATAATGGCATCTCCTCCATCATCCGTGATTTCTCCCCCACTTGATGCTGTTAACTCTGTGACTTCTGTAACAGCTATGGTGGTTAAGATTGAGATACCATCTTGGGTAGTAAACTCTAATTCATTTCCATACGCTGTTCCCATATTATTAGTACCATAAGCTCTTGCATAATAGGTAGTATTGGGAGACAACCCTGTAAGGGATGAAGTAAATACTCCTTTACCTTCACCATCAGTGGTATAGCTACTGGATAAGTCTGGATTGGGAGAAGTACTCCAACATATACCCCGGGCTATTATTATAGCCCCTCCATTATTTGGTATAGCCCCTCCAATTGTTGCAGAAGTTGCTGTAATAGCTGTAGGTGTTTTAGTTATAACAGTTGGCAGAGTTATAATTTCTTTTTCACAAGATGCAATAATTAAAGAGGTGATGATAAAAAAAACAGAAAATAAAATCCCCTGGATTCGAAAATGATTTGGCTTGTTCATGTTTAAAATAGTGTAAATCCGTTAATAAAAATGCAACTTAAGATTTACTAATACAATAATTCATATATTGTTTTTTATTCCTCTCTGCACAAGGGAAAATCGGCTGGTTCATACTCGTTGTCAGTAATAAGGTAGTAGTGCCACCATTCAGTTTTGATTGGATTAAAACCAGCATCTCTCATAATGGTTTTTAAAAACATCCTGTTTTGAATAACTGTATCCGGCAAATCGGTGTAGGCATGATGTGCTTCTTCTCCGAAATGATCGAATCCTGTACCCATATCCAGCTCCTTCCCGTTCATCGTAATAAGCGTTAAATCAACTGCCAGACCTCTGTTATGCGCTGATCCTTTTCCCTCTGGATTGGCAACATAGCGACTATCAGGCAGTATTTCCCACATTTTATATTGAACGAATCGAGGACGATAGCAATCAAATATTTTAATTTTATATCCCTTTATCACAAATAAATCATTGGCTTTGATCAAACCCTTAACTGTCTCATAAGCCAGCATACATTCAGCACAGGGGTATACTTTTTTCTTTAGGAAGTTGTTTTCAGTGGCATATCTTAAGTCAAACACAAATTCTTTACTAAAATCCTCGAGATAAACATAGCTGGCGTCTGCAGGTTCAGTCAACTTTGACCCTTTTGAAACATTTTGTTTATGTCTATTCCATGCTAACAGTGCTACAACTATGACAATCGCTAATAATATTTTTCTTATCATACTGGTTAATTTATTACAATAAAATTACCTATTAAATTATAGTTGGTATACTGTCAATCAACTAAATAATGCACATTTGCGTATGGCTAAAAATCAGAATGCCGCTGAACTTATCCAGGGTCCCATAACCCCTAAACTGGTTAAGCTAACTATACCAATGCTATTCGGCATCATGGGCATGGTAATTTTTAACCTGATTGATACCATCTACATTGGCCGATTAGGCACTACAGAACTGGCGGCACTGAGTTTTACCTTCCCGGTAGTTATGGTTGTAACCAGTTTAGGACTCGGAATTGGTGTTGGGGCCTCCTCCCTAATCTCTTATGCGATTGGTGAGGGTAATCATTATAAAGTTCAGCGATTAACTTCCGACAGCCTGGTACTCTCTATGGCTATTGTTTTAGTCTTTGTATTAGTTGGTTATCTCACAATTGACCCCCTGTTTACTGCACTGGGGGCCTCTGCAGAGGTACTACCTTATATTCATGAATATATGGAAATTTGGTATTTTGGTGTGCCCTTTGTTATTGTTCCAATGGTTGGCAATAATGCTCTCAGAGCTAAAGGAGACATGAAAGCTCCAGCAGCCATTATGCTGATCATCGTGATCATTAACATTATTCTTGATCCCCTTCTGATTTTTGGGCTTGGGCCGTTTCCTGAATTGGGCCTGAAGGGAGCCGCTATTGCCACTGTAATTGCACGTGCACTGAGCCTATTTATAGGGTTATATATTTTGCATCATAGAGATAACATGTTAACCTTTAGAAGCCCTGGATTTTCTGAGGTAATGGCGTCATGGAAAAATATATTGTCAATAGCCTTACCCGCAGCCGGTGCTAAAATGATTGTTCCTTTGGGCGTTGGCGTTATAACTCGTTTAATAGCTACCTATGGCCAGGCTCCTGTGGCTGCATTTGGTGCCGCTACCCGTGCAGAATTCTTTATGTTAGCAATTGTAATGGCGCTAAGTTCCGTTCTGAATCCGTTTGTAGGACAAAATATTGGTGCTAATAAGATTGATAGAGCTAAAGAGGCACTAAATAAAGGTATGTGGTTTGCCATGCTTTGGGGTGGTGGCAGCTTTTTGGTTTTGTACGTTATTGCAAGGCCGGTTGCTTACATGTTTAGCTCGGAAGAAGAGGTGGTTGAAAATATTATCCTCTACCTGCACATTGTTCCTTTAGGGTATGCTGCACGTGGTGTATTTGATATTATAGCTAACGTACTAAATGTACTACGCAAACCATTACACTCAGCCGGCCTTATTTTTATGCATATGATTCTCTTTATTGTGCCGTTTATATACATCGGAGCCTATTTCTTTGATGTTACAGGCATATTTTTTGGCTTTATAATCGCCAACATTATCGCTGGTTTTATTGCCTGGTTTGTGTTGAAGAGAGAGCTTTTAACCCTTAAGGGGTAAGATGAAATCCAAAATAATGAAACTATCAGAAAAATTTAGAAATGCCTTTAGGTTCTTCATATATTACTATACCAATGGAACATTAGGGTTCAGGGTTGGAGATTCTGAATTACTAGAAATAGATTATAGAGAAAGGCTCAAAGACGAACCAACTAATGTTTCATTAATCTATGCTGTTTATTTGAATAATATTGAGATGGATAAAGATGGGAATGTTTTAAATCAAGATCATGCCATGCAAAGGGCAGCACAGATGATAAGGTCTGTTTGCGATAATGAATATAAAGTAATTCCTGATTTTGAAGATTGGGAAACAGAATTGTATTAATCGCACCTCAAGTAATTACCAATTATATATTTCTTCTTGTAATAAAGTAGCCCACTCAGTAGCTTTGAACTGTAATCAGACAGTTAATCAACAGCATAAATTGGGGAAATAAAGCTGGGTAGATGAAAGATATTGTCTTAAAACCACTAGGAGTTATCCGCTCCCCTTACAAAAATGCTAAGGACATACCCATTCAGGGTAGATTTAAGGAAAATGTTGAAGCATATGCTGAGGTGGATAAAAAGTATGAAGACGGTCTGATCGACCTGGACGAATTCAGTCATGCCATATTAATTTATCACTTCGATCAGTGTATCAGGGAGACTATAAAGGGAAAGCCTTACCTGGAAGAAAAGGAGCATGGCGTTTTTGCCATAAGAAGTCCATACCGACCCAATCATGTTGGTTTTTCTATTGTGAAAATCAAAAAAATAGAAAAGAACAGGCTTTACTTTACTGAAGTTGATATGTTTGATAATACCCCTATAATAGATATAAAACCCTACGTGAAACATTTTGATTCCAGGGATAATGTAAAATCAGGGTGGGTAGACAAACATTTTGAAAATAATACGATACCGAAACAAACTATTCTTAAAGAAGAAAATGATAATCGCAATACCAACTGACGACAGAAAAACTGTTACTAAAAGAACAGGCAGGTGTAAGGAGTTTGCCATAGTGGACATTAATGAAAATGAGGTTAAATACGACTATGTTGTAAATACTCATACACATGATCATGAGCATGATGACGAAAAATCTCATGAACACTCCCATCATGAAATGGTGGAGCTATTAAAAGATGTTGATTTGCTCGTTGTATTAAACATCGGGAAGCACTTAAAAAGAGACCTGGAAGAAGGAAATATCAAGTACCTGAGAACTAAGGAATCTGAAATAGAAACTATTGTTGAAAAGTATAAAAAAGGAGAACTAGAATGAAAATCGCAATACCCAGTGATGATTCCGTAAGTATTTCAAGACATTTTGGAAGAACAAAAGGATTTGTCATCTGTAATCTGGAAAACAATAAAGTCTTAAACCAAGAGTATAAAGAGAATACGTTTACAGGTCACGCACAAGGGCTTCACCATGACCCTAATCATGAACATGGGAATCATAGCCATAATGGGATTTTTAATGCCATTGGAGATTGTGAAGTAGTAATAGCAGGAGGAATGGGGCAACGCCTTTACAAAGATTTTGAAGCCAGAAGCATTAAAGTTTATGTTACCAGGGAAAGCACTGTAGATAGTGCCCTTAAACTATTTATTGAAAGCGAGCTGGATAATAATCCGGATGATTGTTGTAATCATTAATAATTAGTTATCAGTACCTCCGCCGCAAAAAGCGACATAACCAATTATCTAACTAGTGCAAAAATCGCGTAGCGATGATATATTGTAGCCCCGTATGAAGCGAAGCGAAATGCGGGGTGTTAAGTCCATCAACAAAAATGCCATAGGCATGACATTATTGAATGTAAAATATAAATTGAGTTAGATAAAAGTTATTGGTTGTCGATTATCAGTTGACCGTTTAAGGATTAAATTCATACTTTAATCCCCATTTGTCGCATCAGCTCCGAGGCATTAAAACTCTGACAAATGCCTTCTCTTATCTTATAGTCGAAGGTGATTTTACCATCTTCAATAATACTTTCGAAACTGAAGTTGGATACCTGCTCCTGTTCTTTGGCCAATTCTCCCAAAGCCAGATCATGTGTAGAAACAAAACCTGCCACATTTAATGCTATTAACTGCTTAATTAAAGCAACTGCCCCTTTGTGCCGATCAGCAGAATTGGTGCCCTTTAAAATTTCATCGAGAAAATATAAAACTGGCGTTCCTTCCTTTACCAGATTAAGAAGCTGTTTTATTCTAGACAACTCAGCATAGAACGAGGAGATACTCTCACTGAGATCATCTTTTACCCTCATCGCAGTAAAGATTTTCATTTCAGGATTTAAGCTGAATTTAGTGGCACATACCACTCCTCCCATTTTTGCCATTATTATATTTACTGCCACAGTTCGTAAGAATGTGCTCTTTCCTGCCATATTGGGCCCGGTTAATAACACTACCTTACCATTATCCAATACTTGTTCACCATCAGCAGGGAAGTTATTATCAATTCTAATCTTTGCATCAATCATAGGATGACCCAATGATTTAGTGTTTAACTCGTATGGCTTTGAGCTTAAGGTTGGCAATACCCAGTCTGATTGAGAAAACGCCTGTCCTGATAATGAATTTAATACTTCAAATTCAGCAAGCGCATCAAACCACCTGGTTACATTTTCCCGGTTTTTCTCCTGCCAGGATTCTATCCTGCTTAGCCAATGTAAATCAAGAAGTAGGGGTAGATTGATAAAAGCATGCAACATATTGTTTCGTGCCTGCAGGTTTTCCAGTAGTGATGCAATTTTTTTAATTTCTGATCTAGCTGAAGTTCTTTCAGAATTAAAACGCTTCTGTAACTCCAATAACCCCTCTGATGTAAATGTCTGCTTCTCTATCAGTTCGAGATGATGCTCGTATGACCTAAGCATAGACAGTGAAGCTTCCGTACTATCCACAACCTCCTTTGCATAGTTGTGATATTTCCCCAGTAATATCATGTTGACAATTACAACCGGCAATAGCCAGTAATAGGTAACCGATAGCAGGGAAACAACAATTGTGGTAGCAATAAATACAAGTGGTAAAGTGTATTTCAAACCATTCAGGATTGAGACATTATTAACAACCTGTGGTTTAAATAACCAGGTGTTAAACTTCGTATAGTCTTTCTGGTTTGCCTTTACATGCCTCCCCAATGCCTGGTATTCCTGGATAAACCCGGGGAATTGTGCCAATTCTGTCACACTTTTCTGATACTGTGCCAATTCTGACACATTTTTTTGTCCCAGCAACCTATCTGCCAATAGCTTTTTGCCCGGAAAGGTGGTTGTTCGGTTTAATAATTGATAAATACTACTCTTCCCCAAAATATCAAGGTCATCGGCATAGGCATGATCTTGCACTGCGAACTCCAGACCATCTTCGATTGACGAAAACTCACTATTCAGTCTTGCCAACTCCTCCTCATTGATTTGTGAAAGGTAATTATGCTGATCTCGTTTAAATCGGAATTGATTGTGCTTTTTTACCAATAGCGCAAAAACCACCAGGAAAACCAGCAGTATCAACAAGGCAGACGAAAGATCCCGACTATTTATTAAATAAACGAAAGCAGTAATTGATATAATAAAAATAAGCACCCTTACATAGGCTATTCGAATAGCAGATCTGTTCAGCTTTTTAAACTGTTCTAAGTGCTTTTGCTTCTGTTCTTTAAAAAATTGTTCTGGTTGCATTACTCACTGAAGTTCGATATAAAATAACAACAAAAAACGCTTAATCGTCACTCAGAGGGCTATTTCATTGAGCGAAGCGAAATAAATAGACCGTGGAGTCCCAAATGGGGGATTCCTTCGGCTTACCTACCCAAATCCCTGGTTTGTTAAGCCTGAGAATGACGTTTTTTGTTGTTATTTAAATTTTATTTTCCGGTCTCGATAATTAGTGTAGCAAAAGAAATTATTATTACAGAATCTAAAAACTAAATTTCTTTAAATCTACATTCCCTCCTGAGAGTACCAATCCGACTTTTTTGTTTTTGAATAATTCCCCGTTCTTCAATACAGCTGCCAATGTTACTGCACCGGATGGCTCAACTACAATCTTTAGTCTCTCCCAGATCAGGTGCATGGCTTCTTTTATCTCTTCATCATTAACCAGTAGGATATCATCAACATTTTGTTGAATGATATTGAAGGTCCTCTCACTAAGTGAAGTTAACAGTCCATCTGCTATGGTATTAGGGTTAACAGATGGCACCAGCACACCTTTTGTAAATGATTCCCATGCATCTTTGGCCCCCTCAGGTTCTGCACCATATACCTTTATTTGCTGATTAAAGTATTTAGCAGCAAGTGAAGATCCGGATAACAAACCTCCACCGCCAACGGGCGTGATTAAAATATCCAGATCATTGTGGCTTTCTAACAGCTCCTGTGTAACAGTAGATTGCCCACAAATAACATTGTGGTTATCATATGGGTGAATTACAGTAGATCCTGTTTCCCCAACCACTTTCTCCAGTGTATCTTCTCTTGATTTCAGTGTAGGCTCGCACCATATGATTTCTGCCCCATAGTCTGCCACAGCATCCGATTTCACCTTGGGCGCACTGGTTGGCATTACAATATAAGCTTTTATACCCTGTGTTTTTGCTGCCAGGGCCAGCGCCTGAGCATGATTGCCTGAAGAATGCGTTGCTACTCCCTGCTTTTTTTCTTCATCTGATAGCTGCAGAACCGCATTAGTTGCTCCCCTGAATTTAAAAGCCCCTACTTTCTGAAAGTTCTCACATTTAAAATAGAGCTCACAACCAGCAATGTTATTGAGAAGTTGAGAGGTTAGAACTGGTGTTTGATGTACATACGGCCTAATCCTGACCAATGTATAACTTAATTCCTGACGGGTTGGTATTTGAAGGGACATCTGATTCTTTAGCTGATTTCCACTACAAGTATACTAACAGTTAAAGGTCAAGTCAATTGATATTTGATGAATAGTTATTCGGTGATTAAAATTTTTGTCATTCTATCAGGATCTCCAGTTGATTCCCGTCAGCATCCATATGGTATGCATACTGAACTATATCGGTATACCCTATCCAGACTTCTGTTTGATCATCCAGTTCGTACACATAAATATGAATTCCACTACCAATATCACTAACCGGATCACCGAACACTTTTACGATCTTCTCATATGACATATCTTTATCGAGGTGCTTTTTGAAATCATCAACTGTGAGATGTTTTTTGTTGACACCATCAAAAAGGGTACAAGAAACAAGTGTGAAAATAAACACAAAAACAATAGTCGCTTTTTTCATTTGTGTGAGTTTAACGTCTATACAATAAACGAATTAAATATAATCGAAATTTCATTAGGTATTGAAAAAAGCTGCTCCGCCTTCCTGTAGACAACTTTCAAGATAGGAAGAACGGAACAGCTTGAGATTAAGGTTAAGTTAATCCCGAAGAAAACACTGTATTCAATGCTTCTTCAGGATAAAGTAAACTATGG
>JBDLIU010000181.1:0-9205 GCA_039714715.1 Bacteroidota bacterium | reverse complement strand
TACTTTGTAATAATAGCTAACAAATAAAGTAGTGAAAAAGATATTAATCATATCAGGAACTAATCGACCAGATGCTTTATCTCCTTCTGTTGCCAGATCCTATGCAGCCCTTGCAGAAACATCTGGTTTATCTGCAGAAATCATTGATTTACGGGACTTACCAGAGGATTTCACATTTACTGCATTGTATAAAAATTCAGGTAAGAATGAGCAATTCAATGTGTTTAGAGAAAAGATGAAGGATGCGGAGAAGTTTGTGTTTATAGTACCAGAATACAATGGCTCATTTCCAGGTGTTTTAAAAGCATTCATTGATGGGCTGGAATTCCCTGACACTTTCACTGATAAAAAGGCCGCTTTAATAGGCGTTTCTGCTGGCGATTTGGGCAGTGCTCATGCTATGAGCCACCTGACCGATATCCTCAATTATTGCAGGGCGCATGTGCTTGCTAGGAAGCCCAGGTTTACCAAACTGTATAATTACGTAAAAGATGGCACCATGGATCATGAGCCATACCTGGACCAGATCCAGAAGCAGATTAATGAGTTAATTGTGTTTTAGATTAAAAAAGTGGTGTTGGAAGTTATCTCCTGACACATTAATGCCTCCAAACTGTACATGAATCACTAAATAATTGCGGATGATTTGGTAGCTTGTAGAGTTGCTTCCAAATGCTTTATGTCAAATGTTATTAGTTGACTTATTTATTCAATTTAAAAGTAAGTGGATTGAATCCGATATCCCGAACTCCAATAATTCCAGAAATAGTTTCTCCACTCTGGATATCTTTATCCAATATATTATTCGCATTCAATTCAGCTAACAATTTTGTGTTAGCTGATCCGGCAGTAGCCATATTGCCAATTGTAATTCCAGGACCTAGAGCCAAACCTATTGGATATGTTTCTGTACTGCCGTTTTTTGTCACATACAAGTTTAAAAAGCTAAGCAACATGTAAGGTAAATATGCTGGCACGATCTGTTTGATAGAATTCTTGATTGCAGTTGGCTCCATTGGGAATATTTGATTTTGGCCTGCAAATAATAACATGTCTTTACCAACAGTAATTGCCGAATTCGTATTGTTTGTAATTTTTACAGCAATTAGTTTAACTCCTTTTAATTCCTCTTTCTTTGCATATTTATTATTTCCCTTTTCACGAAGCACATCATATTTGTATGACATGACAATCCCATCGTGTTCATCAACAGAGTTATAATTTAGATAATGTGGATTAATAGGTTTGTAAGTAGATGCGCAGCCAACCATAAACAGAGCATAGGTTATAATCATAGCTCTCGAAATTGTTTTTTTCATAATTGTGAATTCGTTCGTAAAAAAAATAATCTTCTGATTTTCGTAACAGTATTATGCATATCAGGTATTCAGATTGTTTATTATCTAAGCATTTATACAAAAAAAATCTAAGCCAAAATACTAATTAAAATATATTTATTCTAACGATTCAGAAAGGTGTCGGAAAATTCAAATTTAATATTTGAATTTTTATCATTTTACCCTCCCCGGATTCTTAGCAATAAAATATTTCCAGGCTTTAGATTCTGATAATGCTTAGTAGGGTCACGCCAATTGGTGGATTCTGACATTTGGAGGTGTTTATACATACTAGAATGCTTGTACATACAAGCTAAAAATGCCTTTTATAACTATTGAAATGAATATTGACTTGGATTGCTTGTACATACAAATATAAATTTCACCCATCGCATCTATCAGGAACATACATTGTTTGATCATTGTTATTTACTTGCCCGATAGGTTTATCTTATTGGGGAAATTGCTACTTCACCCTTCCCGGATTCTTGGTAACGAAATCTCCCCAACTTTTAGATTTTGATGTGACCAGTTTTCCTTTCTGGTAATGATGGCATAGGGCTACACCCAGTGCGTCTGTGGCATCAAGCAGTTTGGGTGCTTCTTTAATATTTAGCAATTGCAACATCATATGAGCAACTTGCTCTTTAGAAGCATTACCATTACCGGTTACGGCTTGTTTTACCTTTTTTGGTGCATATTCTGTAATGGGTATTTCACGGTATAGTGCCGCTGCCATGGCTACTCCTTGAGCTCTGCCAAGTTTGAGCATAGATTGTACATTTTTTCCATAAAAAGGGGCCTCCAGGGCGACCTCATCCGGGCTGTACTCATCTATAATTCCAAGTACCCGTTCAAAGATCTTTTTTAGCTTTAATTCATAGCCAGCATATTTTTTCAGGTGAATAACACCGAATTGGATTACAGATACTTTTTTGCCAATAGTTCTGATAAGACCATAGCCCATTACATTAGTACCAGGGTCTAATCCTAAAATTATGCTTTCATTTTCCGGTTTTTTCCCTATTTTAACCACTTATGCAAGTTAACAGGTATATCGCACTTAGCAAAAGTTCTACAAATAATCAAAAAGTATTCCTGATTATAAGAATAGTCTTGTCAGCTATAATACTCATTTACCTGTATCAATCAATTATTCAAAACCAGAAGATCCTAAAGGATTTAGGGGCTTTCAATGTTAGCTGGAGTTTATTCAATATAGGATTGTTGATTAGCGTAATCATCCTATTACCTATAAACTGGTCGTTGGAAAGCATGAAATGGAGGATACTGGCAGGGAAAGCTAATATCAGCTTCCAAAAGGCAATAATTGGGGTGATGAGTGGCGTTACCCTAGATAATATATTGCCTGCCAGTACAGGATCAATTACGGGGCGTGTTTTATCAGTTGATAAGGAATCCCGAATGGAAGTTATCCCGGGAATACTGGCAGGGCAGTTTTTGCAGTCTGTCGTTACATTCCTGTTTGGATTAGTTGGGTTTTGGTTGGCATGGACAAAGAATCCCGATATATTTTCCTGGCAATTAATTCATACCATTTATCTGTTAGGCGGAGGTATAATCGCCATGCTGGCTTTATATTTCTGGAGAAAAAAAATACCGGATTTCATAAAACCGATTAGTCAATATTCATTTTTCAACTGGATGAATGTATTGGGTTTAAGTATTATTCGATACCTGGTATTTTTAGGACAATTTATATTGCTGATGCAGATTTTCTCACCTGAGCTAGATGTGTTGCTCCAGCTGGGATGTGCCACTTTTGTTTTTGCTGCAAGAACATTTTTACCTAAAATTTCCAGCCTGGAACGACTTGGAATCAGGGCAATGGCAGCTGTATTCTTTCTCGATTTATTTGCTCAACCTTATGCAGGTGTACTCTATGCCGTAGTATCTTTATGGATGATAAATTTGGTAATCCCCTCCCTGATAGGATTATATCTTTTCAGGAATCAGGATTTGTCGGGAGCCTAATAGAATAGTATGGTAAGTATTATTATCTCTGCACTTATTATAACCTATGTTTTAATGGTATTAATTCTGTGGCTAGGCTGGGAAAAGGCAGGACCATTTCAGGAGGTTTTAGTGGTAGAACAACCGGTTTCCATAGTTATTGCCATTAGAAATGAAGCTGAAAATATCGTGAATCTCCTTCAGGATATTCGAGATCAGGATTATCCCCAGGAAATGGTTGAAGTGATATTAATAGATGATCACTCAACTGACAATACTGTTGACCTCGTATCGAAGTTCATCAAAAGTGACAAGTTAAATATTAATCTATTCTCATTAATTAATGAGGAAGGGAAAAAGGCTGCCATTCATGAGGGTGTTCAAAAGGCCTCACATGAATTAATAATCACCACCGATGGGGATTGCAGGGCTCAACCAGATTGGATAACAAGTATGCTTGCTTTTTTTACTGACCAAAACACACAGCTCGTTTCCGGCCCTGTAAGAATTTATCCACAAGAATCGTTTTTTAGTCGCTTACAGGGCAATGAATTTACCACATTAATAAGTTCAGGTGCTGCTACTATAGCTTTGGGTTGGCCAACCATGGCTAATGGAGCCAACCTTGCTTACAGAAAGTCTGCCTACCATGAAGTGTCGGAAAGATATGAAAATGCGGCTTCAGGAGATGACGTTTTTCTTCTTCATAAGATCAAGGATAAATATCCTGAAGGAATATGCTTCTGCAAAGACAAAAATGCGATTGTTGATACCCCGGCCGCATCATCAATTAAATCATTCTATAACCAGAGAAAACGATGGGCAAGCAAATGGGGTGAATACCGCCATTGGCCAACAAAACTATTGGCGGTACTCATTTTTTGTGTTAACATGGGTGTTTTACTCTTACCTGTTCTTGCTGTTTTTAATATGGTTACCTGGGTGCTGGCTGCTAACTTGTTTGTAGTTAAATTTGTTTTTGAATTCTGGTTTATAAAAACGGTGCAGAAATTTTTTAATGTTGAGTTTCGACTTTATGAGTTTGTAATTCTTACATTGATCTATCCGTTTTATGTAACTTTTATAGCTGTAGCCGGATTATTTAGCAAATACGAATGGAAAGGAAGAAGGACCATATGACTGAAGAGGAATTTCTTTTGTTGGATCACCTGTATTTTGTGGTTTCGTACCATGATCTTCTTGAGGAGAAAATAATGGGAGAAAATCAGTTAAAGAAAACCCTCTTAAACATGATTAATAAAGGATGGGTTAACTGCTTTTCTGATCCGGAATCAGAAGTAGAAACTACACATGTAAATTTTGCTGCAAATTATAGCAAATATTACTATCTTGCCTCAAAACAGGGGATGTTAGAACATAACCAGGAATAGCAACTTACAGAATGCCCAAAGAGAAGGATTATAAAACTCAATATCATCTTAAGCAGATGGAGTTAAACTCCCTGCTTGAGATCACAGAAGCTATTAATAATAACCTTCCTGAAGAGGCTCTCTATAAAATCTATGATTTCACAGTCAGGGCTAACCTGAACATTGCCAAGTACGCGCTGTTGGTATATGAAAATGACTGGGAGGCAAAGGTATCATTTGGCACATCTCTGGATGAGCAGATTGATGAAGATGATCTGCCCCTGGAATTAATAGAACTCAGGGAGATTACGTCAATTAATGGAATGCCATCTCCTTTTGATCAGTTTGAGGTTGCTATTCCAATACTCCATAAAACACAATTACTGGCAATAGTTCTTGCCTCAGGCCGGGAAGAGGATGAAAGTTCCCTGAATACTACCTTCCTCCAGGCTATTAGTAACCTGATAATTGTTGCCATTGAGAATAAGCGGTTGGCGAGGCGACAACTGGAAGAAGAATCAATCCGGAAGGAGCTGGAGATTGCCAAAAATGTACAATCATTCTTATTCCCGGGCACTTTGCCGGATGGCGTACGACTGAAAGTAAAGGCAAGCTATTTGCCTCACCATACGGTTGGTGGTGATTATTATGACTATATACCTATCAATAAAAACCAGTTCCTGGTATGTATTGCAGATGTGTCTGGTAAAGGAATCCCGGCAGCTATCATGATGTCTAATTTCCAGGCATCACTGCATACCATGCTCAGGCATACCTCAAACCTTACAGAGATAGTTGAAGCATTGAATTACCAGATTCATGAGAGTGCCAAGGGAGAGAGTTTTATTACATTTTTTGTTGCTATTTATGATCATGAACTCAGCACAATGGTTTATGTAAATGCAGGTCATAATCCACCCATGTTGTTCGATAATAACGGTAAAATGGAAGAGTTGACCACAGGTACAACCGTACTGGGAATTTTTGAACCATTACCATTTATTTCTGAAGGTTTTATACCAGATCTGGATGGATTTACACTTTTAACCTATACTGATGGTCTTACAGAGACAGAGAATATGCAGGGAGTAGAAATTGGCAGTGAAAAAATCACTGAGTTCATGGAAGAGAACTATAAAAAGAGTCTGACTGAAATTCATGACGGATTACTTAACGAGATAGAGCAATTCAGAGGTGATAAGGATTTCAAAGACGATATAACCATATTGTCATGTAAAGTTGAAGCCAGGTAAAAAATGTTTTTTCATAAAACACCCTGGTTTATAACAAAATTATTTCCTGGAATTTTGTGGCATTATCGCAGGATTGAAAAGGTTCTGTACCTCACATTTGATGATGGACCTTTGCCTGAAGTAACCCCTTGGGTATTAGAACAATTGAAGCGATATAATGCAAAGGCTACTTTTTTTATGGTCGGTGAAAATATCATCAAGCATCCTGAAACATATAATACTGTAATACGTGAAGGACATACGGTAGGGAACCATTCAATGAATCATTTAAATGGTTGGGAGACTAAGAATGATCATTATTTTAAGAATATTGCTGAGATGGAAGAGCTGATTAAGGAACAGTCCCGGTCTTTATTAAGGCCTCCGTATGGAAGGATCAGGTTGTCTCAGTTAAAAAGACTTAGCAAACAATACAAAATAGTGATGTGGGATGTACTTTCAGGTGATTTTAGCAAATCACTTAACAAGGAAGAAATTTTGAGTAAAAGTATTAATTCAACCAGACCCGGGTCAATTATTGTGTTTCACGACTCACTAAGGATGTTTGATAAGGTTAAATTTGTATTGCCACAATACCTGGCTCATTTTCATGAATTAGGCTATACCTTTAAAGCTTTGCAATAGTGGTTGAAACTCTTCTAACTATATCTTTTATTGTTTTATTGGTTGACCTGGCCTTGATCATATTATGGTTATTTAACTACAAAGAAATAAAGAACAAACAATCTGAGACTCCGTTTGTATCAATCCTGATAGCTGCTCGCGATGAAGAAAACAACCTTGCTGATTGTCTTGAGGCTATATTAAAAGTGAATTATCCTGAAGATAAGCTCGAAATTCTCTTAGGTAACGATCGAAGTGAAGATAAAACAGGAGATATTGCGGAGGCCTATGCGGTAAGGCACCCTCAAATTAAAAGCTATCAGATATCCGCCAGAAAGATCAAGGGGAATGGTAAGGCAAATGCGTTAGCACAGTTAGCCAGAAAAGCGAAAGGAGAGTATATGCTTATTACGGATGCGGATATCGTGGTCCCTCCTGATTGGATAAAATCGATGCTTGTTGGGCTGGATGAGGATACTGCACTGGTAACAGGAACTTCTATTGTAGGAGGCAATACCATGATAGCCTATTTTCAGAAAGTTGAATGGCTATTTGCAACAGGAATGCTGAAAGTGGTTTCAGATTTCAATGTACCTGTGACCACAATGGGGAATAACATGCTTATACGAAAATCTGTTTATGAAGAAATTGGTGGCTATGAGGCACTGCCATTTTCGGTTACAGAAGATCTCGAGCTATTCAATCATATTAAGAAGAAACATAAAACAGTAAATCTGTTTAATGATAATGTGTTGAATATATCTAAGCCACAGAGCACTTTTATGGACTTACTGGTTCAGCGAAAAAGATGGATGAGAGGAGCATTTCGATTACCATGGATTATGGTTGCTCTCTTAGCATTACAATCATCCTTCTTTTTGGTAATAGTTGGCTTATTCATGGTTAATACAACCTGGGCATGGATTATCCTGGGGGTGAAATTTATGCTACGTTATATTTTTGGCTCTCTTTTAGCTAAGAAGCTCAAAGAGTCGATAAATATTGTCGGTTACATTATTTTTGAGGTTTATGCAGTGATATTCTCATCGGTTTCGGTACTTTATTATTTCTTATCCGGGCCGGTTGAATGGAAAGGAAGAAAATATTAGTATGATAAAAGTTAAGCTTTTCGGTATAGCAAAAGAGATTGCAGGTGAAAGAACGCTTGTGATCAATGAGACTCTGGAGACAACTGAAGAACTCCTTAAATATTTGAGGTCGGAGTATCCGGATTTTATTAAATTAAAGTCATTGTTGATAGCGATAAATGATGAATATGCATTTCCAGAGAGCAGAATAAACCCTGATGATGAAATTGCGATAATTCCCCCGGTTAGTGGCGGCTAGAAAATGAGTGAAGAAGTAAAAATAACAGAAAGGCAACTCAATACTTCAGAGATAATCTCAATGGTTGAATCTGATAACTCAGGATCAATAAATGTTTTTATAGGCACAGTTCGTAATTACACAAAGGGCAAGGAGGTTATAAGACTTGAGTTCGAAGCCTATGAATCGATGGCGATCAAAGAGATGCAAAAGATAATCGATGAGGTAAAGAAAAGGTGGCCGATCAATCATATAGTTATCCATCATAGGGTGGGGGCATTGAATATTGGAGATATCCCTGTTGTGATAGCTGTTTCTACACCACACCGTAAAGATGGGTTTGAAGCTTGCCAGTTTGCTATAGATACACTTAAAGAAACCGTTCCTATCTGGAAAAAAGAGATTTTTGAGGATGGGGAGGAATGGGTGTCTGCGCATCCATAGGACATTAATATTGCTCTTTTATAGGATAAAATCGGCTAGTTCTTTTTTAACGGATTTCATTTTTTCAATAGCAACAAAGTGTCCCTGGTTTTTATATAGAGATAACTTGCTATCGGGAATAAGCTCTTCAGTTTCTTTAAATAGTTCATTATTGAAAAACGGATCCTTATCGCCTCCTATAATTAGTGTAGATGCATTAATTTCAGGCAGATATTTCTTGTTTATACCATTGGTTTTGATCACATAGTTGTAGGCATTTATAAAGGTTGAAGCCGGGTTTACATTATTTTTATAATCCTTCCTTTTAAGCCAGGTTAAGAAAGTAAAAAGCAACCTTAAAGGTGTACCTAGAATAAGTGAATAAAACTTCTGTACAACACCATATTGATTCTCCCCGTCAATCTCATGAATAAAATCCTTCATCAGTTGAATACCATCCGGAGAAGCGGCATAAGCAGATACCATTAAAATCATTTTTTGCGTTAGCTCAGGATGCAAAGCAGCAAAAGGAATTGAGATAAAGCCACCATATGATATACCCATTACAATACCTGGGCGGTATTTTTTCTTGATAAAATCAGCAAATGTATGGGCAACTTCTTCAGCGGTATATTCTACAGGCAGGTTTGGGTCATAACCTAGTACACAAAGAGAACATTTGGCAGGAAGTATCATGTTGTAGGTTTTGATAATATCATCTATCCTGTGAGTTACGTTTTTAACAAGTTCCCTGGATGGTTCAAATATTATTATGGAAGGATCACCTTTTAATCTTAAAAGGTAAGGAAGTTTGCCTTTATAAATACCCCATTCGTAATCCTGCTTGTTCTTCATTACTATGCTAAGTTATCGACAATTATTTAATATCCATTTTGATTGAAAAAGGCATTATCTTATG
>JBDLIU010000180.1:0-9322 GCA_039714715.1 Bacteroidota bacterium | reverse complement strand
AATTTATTACGTTCGATGGGCAATATCGTGATTATGGTATAAAGCCAAATCATATTGGATCTTTCTTTGCATCTGGTACCAGCCTTCAAAATACTGTTTCTTTTTCAGGCGGAAATAAAGATGCCAACTTTAGATTTTCTGCCGGAGATACCAAGATGAATGATATCGTTCCAAATAGTGGCTTGCATAGGAATAGTTTCAGTATAAGGGGTACCATGAAAATGTGGGACAGATTAACTGTTGATTCCAAAGCAACATACATTAGAGAAGATGTAAATAACAGGCCATATCTGGGCTATTCTGGAGCTAATGTGGCTTTAGCATTAATGGCTCTACCGGCCAATTTTGATCAGCAATGGCTAAAAGATTCTAAAACAGATGAAAATGGAAACTATATTCCCTGGCATTCTCAATCAAGAATTACGAACCCATATTATTCTCTTTATGATATGGAAAACAACTCTAAGAAGAACAGGGTCATGGGATATGCTTCCTTTAATTACGAATTGACAGACTGGTTAACCCTGCGTGTTAAGTCAGGTATAGACAGTTATTCATATCTGTATTATGATTATTCTCCTATTTCAACTCCTACGCGAGAAAGTGGAGAAATGAGAGAATTGAATTCAAGAACCACTGAAGTTAATTCAGAGTTTTTATTAACGGCAAGTAAGCAGCTTAATGAAGACTGGTATGCCTCCGGTAGTCTTGGAGGTAATATTATGAAGTTAGAAAGCAAAACCACTGACATTTTTGCTAAAGGACAGGTTTCTGATGGGCTGATTTCGATCAACAATTACGGAGATTTTAATATAATAAGCTCAAATCCCCATAAGCAGATAAATTCACTTTATGCATTTGCAAATGTTGGATATAAGGATTATTTGTTTGCAGATATAACGGCCCGTAATGACTGGTCTTCTACATTGCCGGTTGATAATAATTCATACTTCTATCCTTCCATAACTACTGCTTTTGTATTTACACAGGCATTTGATATCAGATCAAACCTTCTGTCTTATGGTAAGTTCAGAGCTTCTTACGCAGAAGTGGGAGGCGATACAGATCCTTATAATTTAAGTCGATCGTATAGAAGCTATTCATATAATATGAATGGTCTGCCATTAACAACAAATGCCAGTAATATTATGGCTAATCCGGAACTGAAGCCCTCAAGGACTAAAGGTTATGAATTTGGTCTTGATGCTAAACTCTTTAATTGGAGAGTAGGAATGGATATAACCTATTATAATCAAACCACATTTGATGAGATTATTACTTTACCTACACCTCCTTCAATGGGTCATGATTATACCTATTATAATGCAGGAAGAATTAATAATAAAGGTGTTGAGTTGATGATAAATATTGTGCCTATTAAACAAGAAGATGTAAGATGGGATTTAACATTGAACGGAGCCAGGAACATTAATAAAGTTGTTGAATTACACCCTGAAGCTAAAGTTCAGGAATTGGCAAGAGCAGAATGGGTTGGTTCATATATCCATGCAGTAGAAGGTGAAGCCTATGGAGATATCATTGGATATGACTTCAAGCGAGATCCAAATGGTAATGTAATTGTTAACGCTAATGGTTTGCCGGTAGTATCGCCAGAATTGTCTGCTATAGGTAACGGTCAGTATAAATTTACCGGAGGTATTACCAATACCATTCGATACAAAGGGTTTTCTTTCCGTGCTTTAATAGACATGAAGTTCGGTGCAGATATATTGTCTATGACCAACCTGAAACTTTATCAATATGGAGTACACTCAGGGACTTTGGAAGGTCGTGAAGCGTGGGCGTTGTCTGAACAAGAAAGGGTGGCAGCTGGTGTAACTTCAGCTGATTGGGATGCTACTGGAGGATACCTGGTTAACGGAGTTTTTGAAGTTGATAACGGAGATGGTACTTTCTCTTATGTTGAGAATGATAGTACTTATGTTAATCCTCGTGATTATTGGTCAACGGTGGCAAATAATAAAATCATGTCGCCATTCATTTATGATGCATCATATGTGAAATTCCGAGAGATGTCGTTGTCTTATACATTACAGGAAAATCAGCTAAAGGCTTTGAAATACTTTAAGGGTGCCACATTATCTTTTGTTGCACGTAACATTTGGGTAATATGGACCAATGTTCCAAACATTGATCCTGAATCAACTTATACCATAAGTAATGGACAGGGGTATGAATATGCATCACTGCCTCAAAGGCGTAGCTATGGTTTCAACTTAAAATTAAATTTCTAAGAAAATGAAGATCAATATATATATAATAGGGTTTATTTTTCTTGGTTTGGGTATCAACTCCTGTTCTCATTTCGAGGACTTGAATACAGACCCTACCACAACGGTTGCTGCCGATCCACAGTCGTTAATTACTGCTGTACAATTGAGCTATTCGGGCGAAAGGGAAGTTACCTGGCGTTCCACTGCAGGTTATCACATGGCATTTATTCAAATGATCTCTGATAACTGGGCAATTGCCAGGGGGCAGGTTTATCAGGCAGACCCACAGTATCTGGAGTTTATGTGGAGAAGTTCTTATGGAAAGATTAATGACCTCACAGCTGCTATCACAGAGGCAGGGAAAGATCCTGCTAAGGTTAACTATGAAGCGGTTGCCAGGATATTTAAAGTTTTAATATTCTCTGAATTAACAGATACCTATGGAGATATCCCGTATTTCGATGCGGTTAAAGGATATGATGAAGGTGTTTTATACCCAAAATATGATAACCAACAAGATATCTACACTGATTTCTTTAAAGAGCTAAAGGAAGCTGCGGCTCAATTAGATCCTGCCATGCCATTGAATGGAGATCTGATATACGGTGGAAACGTTGAGGGATGGAAAAAATTTGCCAATTCTCTTCGTTTGCGTTTGGCCATGCGTCTAATCCATGTTGATAATACACTTGCACAGACAGAAGCAGAAGCGGCTGTTGCTGATGGTGTTTTTGAATCCTATACCGATGGAGCAATTGTGTATCATGGTAATTATAATGTAATTGAAGGAGGAACAGTAGCGGAGATAAGAGGTAATGCTTTTTCCCAGGTTCAACGCTTTGCTGAAGAAATTGTGGTTGGATGTGAGACCTATGTTTCGTATTTGAGGGATAATAATGACCCGCGATTTACACTCATGTTTGGTATGTATGGTGCCTATGAGGCTGACGGCCCTACTGTTTATGATCATAGATCTGTTAACGAGACGTCTGTTGAAGCCACTGCAGAATATAAAGCAAAATACGGAAAACTACAGGGATTCCCTTCTGGTCATTTTATTTGGAATCCTATAGAACTGGAAGATGGAACAGAAGATCCTGACTGGTCCTGGGCTACAAATACCGTTGATGTAAATGGAAAAACTGTTCAGTTTTTAAGGTACTTTAAGGCTTTACAGTTACGTAGAGAGCTTACAAGGCTTGAAATGCCTACTATCTACCAATCTTATTCTGAGGTAGAGTTGTGGTTGGCAGAAATGGCCACTTACGGTTGGGCTACAGGTGGTGCAGATGCTAAAACTCATTTTGCTAATGCTGTTCAGGCAAGCATAGATGAAATGGAGGAAATTTATAAATCAGAAGCAATTGTAGTAGGAATGGATGTGCCTGCGTATATAGATAACATCTGGGCCAGTGCTGATGCATTTGAGGTTATTAATATGCAGCATTATGTTAATAATTTCTTTAATGGAAGGGAAGGCTTTGCCAACTGGAGACGATCCGGTTACCCTCTGTTAAAGCCTGCTGGCCACGAATGGTCTGATCCTGCACTAAATGGATTAATACCTCGAAGGTTAGCTTATCCTAACTCAGAAATTAATTACAATAGTGTGAATATACAGGAGCACCTGGATGATGGCGTTAATTTCTGGGGTGCCCCGGTTTGGTGGGATAATAGTATTGATCGTGGAGTTGATCCATCATAAGTTTTAATTAATAAGAACAAAATAATTATTAATAAAATGAAAATATTCAATTATATAATATCAATTTTAGTGCTAGTAGCTGTCTTCGCTTCATGCGATAAGGAGATATTAAATCCTACACTAAAAGATAGCGATTTATCCGTTTACTTCTATGGGCAGGGAGGAGACCCTCACGGAATTGCCTGGGAAGGATTTGATGTAATGGTAGGTGATACGCTTGATCTTAAAATGCAGGTGTCGCCATTAAATGGAACAAGTGTTTCATGGGTTGCGGTAAATGTAGATACTGAAGGGAAGGAAACACCAGGCTCTGTGATCAATGAAACCATGGAGTATACTTTTATGCCAACGGAAGCAGGATCTGATAGAGTTTGGTTTATTGCATCCAGAAGCAGTACAGTTGCTGATACAGTTAAGTTTAATTTAAGAGGAGTTACAGAAACAGGTGATGCACCGGGAGAAGGAACCAGTATCATTAATAGCTGGCAGAATTTTACGATTCCACAAGGAGTACAAAATGGCTCTTTTACAGCTGAGTGGGATATGGTGGCTGAAAAAGATGGCATCGATGCTGTTACAGGCTTTGGCCCTGGTGAGGCTGGAACTTATTCGGATCTAAGTGTAATCGTACGGTTTGACAGATTAGGAATTATTGATGCCTACAACTCTGCTGGCTATGCGCATGTAAATGAAGTTCCTTATTCTGCAGGTGTGGTGTATCATGTAAGGGCTGAGATAAATGTAATCAATGGCACTTATAGTGCCTATGTTACTCCTGAAGGAGGTGCAGAAGTTGTAATTGCTGAGGATTATGGATTTAGAAATCCGGCAATTAGTATTGCCTATTGGTCCATGGTGGCAGGAGATTGGAATTTGGCCAATCCGGGTGTACACACTGTTTCCAATATGGTGTTCAGCAATTTTGTAACTAATGAGAATCCTGTAATACAGGGAGTTGAAGATGTTGTGATGTACGAAGGCCAATCTGAAGTGATTCAGATAAAGGCCATAGATCCATTGGGGGGAAATATTCTATTACAAACTGAAGGTCTTCCTCGATTTGCAACCTATACAGAAACCGGCAATGGAACAGCCAGTATAAGCTTGAACCCATATGTTAATTGTGGTGGTTGTGATGTAGGTAATTATGCTATAACAATCCTTGCATCAAATAAAGCTGGTACTTCTGATGCTGCAATAAATATTGAAGTAAAAGAAGCAGCTTCTATGGAAATTGTGGTAAGCACAGAAGATGGTTCTGTTTGGGGGCCTGCTGCAGCGTATCATACTGACAATGCTTATTTAAATATTTTTGCCGGATCAATAGGGGATGTTGGTCCTGGAGCAGCAAATATTTGTGCTGTCATGCCATTTGAACTGCCGGTAGTGCCTGCAGGTATGGAGATTGGATCTGCAATTCTTAGGATTACCACAGAAACAAATAATTCATGGGTAGCTGTTGATTATGATCTTTATGCTTTACCCATAAGAACTACTGCAACGATATTAGGTACAGACTATTTCGTAGGCCCCTATGATTCTGATGCTAATGCAACAGGAATTCAGGCGGGATTGATAAAGAATGGAGATGAGGTAGGTGAAGTAACCACATCAAACCAGGCTGGTCTTGATCTCGCTGCCTATTTGAACGCTCAATATGCTGGAGGGGCTACAGCTGGACAGTTTGTTTTCTTGCGAGTTAATGATAATAGAGGCGATTTGCCAACCTGGGCTCATCTTCAGTTTAAATCTGGTGACACAGACATTCCTGGCACTGAACCTACTTTAATAGTAACGTTTAGTCCAATATAAATAACAATTAATCAATTAATGGGGAACCTCAAATGAGAGGTTTCCTATTTTGATTTAAACAGCACAATAAAAGAAGTTTAATTGACAGGATGATTCGTAGTATTATATCGGTTCTTATTATAACCATAATTGCAGTGTCTCAAACTACTGCAACAGAATATTATTGTGATCCAGTTAATGGAAATATCTCGAATAATGGCAGCCATACCAACCCATGGAGTTCATTCGCAGATGTAGTCCAGGCAAACAAAACACTTATTGATGGAGATGTGATCTATCTCTTAGATGGCAATCACGGACGAGCTTATATTTCTAATTATCTGTTTGGGGGAGCGGGGGTAATAGTAAAGGCTTTAAATGGACATGATCCCGTTATTACAACTATTCAGTTTTCAAATAGCTCAAACTGGACATTTCAAGATATTAAGATTGAAGGTATAGGGTCGGGCTTGCCGAAAGATGGTTTTATGGTTACTTCTGACCTAAGCTCAAACTACCTTACATTCGATAATTGTATTATTCAATCAGCGGAAAGCTCTTCTTCCTGGACAAAAGATGACTGGTATTCAAACTCTATGGGAGGGATTGATATAAGGGGACACCATATTGTCGTAGAAAACTGTACAATTAAGAACACATACCACGCCCTGTTTTTAAGAGGCAATAATTCAAGGGCCAGCAATAACCTTATCGACAACTTTGCCGGAGATGCTATACGTGGTCTGGGTGATTTCTCAGTTTTTGAGTTTAATACAGTAAGAGATTGTTATATTGATGACTATGCCCTAAACCATGATGATGCTTTTCAGGCTTACAGAGTAAATGGACAAGAGCTAAAAATGGAAGGGATTATTATAAGGAATAATAAATTCCTGCTATTTGAAGATGAGATCACTCAGTTTGTAATTGATAATGATCTTATTGGCAATTTAATGCAAGGAATAATTATTACCGATGGCTATGCAGATGGCTGGATAGTTGAAAACAACTTGGTTGTAAATGACCATTCTCATGGCATATCCTTATATGGTGCAAGAAATTGCAGGGTTCAGAATAATACAGTAGTTCAACATCCTTATTACACCGATATTGATGTTCCCTGGGTTCTTATAGCTGATAACAGTAAAACAGGCCAGGCTAATTTTGATAACATAATTAGAAATAATATTGCAACGAAATTTACTACATGGACATACGCTATTTCAAATATATTCGAAAATAATATTGATATTAATGAGAATAATCCAGTAGAGTACACTGATCTTTTTGCGGATTACGCCAATCTTGATTTTCATCTTAAGCAATCGAGTGCTGCTGTAGATTATGGGAATAATGCAGACCTGCCAGCCACAGACCTGGATGGTAATCCAAGGGTATTTAATAGTGTTGTAGATGCAGGTGCATACGAATTCAGCGAAAACACACCTCCTATTTACATGACCCCTATACCTGATCAGGTGGTAGAGGAAGGGCAGGAGTTAACTTTATACATTCTGGTAACAGATGTCGATGGAAATGCCTTGTCATTTTCTTGTTCAGGCTTGCCACCATTCGGATTTTTAACAGATAATGGTGATGGAACAGGCACAATTACATTTTTACCAGGGGAAGGTGATGCAGGAATCTATTCAAATATATCATTATCAGTAACTGATGGCTACACAACTGTTACAGATCAGTTTTCTTTAACAGTAAATGCTGCACAGGGAACATTAACAATAACCCCGTTGAGTAATCAAACCATCCAGGAATTAGAGGTTTTAAACCTGAGTTTATCTTCAATTTATTCCGGAAGTGGCACCTTAGTTTTTACAGGTAATAATATGCCTTCATTTGGCACATTAACTGATAAGGGTAATGGCACTGCTACCATTCGACTGGCTCCTCAAAAAGGAGACTGGGGAGCGTATTCTGAGATAAATATTAAATTGACCGATGGTATTCTTTCTGATTCTATAGTATTTGATTTATTAGTAGAAGAGCTTGTTTTAGGTATTGGAGATGTCATGGGATCCAAATTACTAGTGTATCCTAACCCGTCTAATACGGGAAATATCTCGATACTGGTACCGGAAGATATTAAAGGAACGGAATATATACTGGAAGTATTAAATAGTACCGGGCAGCCGATTTATAGCAATAAACTCGGAAGTAGTTCAGAAATAATAAAATTAAACAATCTTATTTCAGGTATTTATATTTTACAAATCACGAATAAGAATAGAATATATCATTCACGTTTTATAATAGATTAATTTGATGAATAAGTTACATACACTAAAATTTAAACTATATAATATCCACTAATAATAAAACTTAAATATCATGATGAATTTAATTAAGACAAAGTTTACGAAGGTTAGTGCAAACGTTGTTTTGCTCATCCTTTTTGTTACGGTTACAACAATCAGTTGTAAAGAAGATCCGCCAGAACCAACTCAGGCAGAGATCAACAAAGGCCTGATGGCAACAACCTGGGTCGTTAGCTCAGTTACTGATGATACAGGTGATGTGACTGCTGCCTGGTCTGGCTTTACGCTTACAGTGACAGAGAATAATTATACAAGTTCTAATAATGTAGATTATCCTGATGTTTGGCCTTCAAATGGCACCTGGAGTCTAGATGCAAATGATGCATTCCTGGTTAAAAGAAGTGATGGAATTGATATAACCATCCATAAGTTAGATGAAACCACACTGAACATGGAGTTTGACTATATTATTCCTTCCGGAAGACTTTCTAGTGTTGAGGGTAACTGGAAATTTAATATGGTTGCCCAGTAATTTTAAATAGATTGAATTATTAACATAAATAATAAGTTATGAAAACAATATTACTTAAATCAATAATTGGAATCGCATTATTTGTGATGCCAATTATTACGATGTCGCAAACTGTTGTAACAGGAGATGCAGCAGATGGAATGGTATACGATGCCACAGTTGGAACAACAAACAACCCATATACCAGTGATGTAGGTGATGCAAGTGGAGCAGGAATTAATGGTATAAAAGTTGGTAGTTCTGACCTTGGGGGAGGTCTAACTCTAATAAATGGCATTCTTGTTTTTCAATTACCGGAGAGACCGGTAGGACAAGTGGTAACAGCCGGAGAGCTAGCATTGGATTTTGCTTATAAAAGAGATTGGGTATCAGGATCTTTTGATTTATATGGATTACCTTATTCTTCAAGTGCTGCCCTTGCAGCTGACATGCATTATGATGGGGCTTTTTTAGCAGATCAGAGTGGTAATACCGGTTTACAGGATGCGTTTTGGACAGCGCCAGCGGGAGCAGCAGGTTATACTGTTCCGGGTGCTGTAACATCAGATGCTTCAAGTTTAATAGCTGATTATTTAAATGCACAATATGATGCAGGAGCAGTAGCTGGAGACTATGTGTTTCTAAGATTATCTCCGGATGAAACTTATCAAGACAATGGAAACTTTGTTCTTGTTTCTTCAGGGGATGCAACCGAAGATGCGATAAAGCCTAAGCTAACAATTACTTATGGAGAGCCTGTCTCAACGGTAGAATCTATTGTAACAGGAGATGCAGCAGATGGAATGGT
>JBDLIU010000179.1:0-9431 GCA_039714715.1 Bacteroidota bacterium | reverse complement strand
GATAGCACCCTGATCAAGCTTGGCTATCAGCCAGCATTAAAAAAAGCACCGTATTCATTAGTGTATTTTGTAGCATGGATGAGTGAAATCATAAGCAGATATTTTACCTCCGGGGAACCTGTACTTACACGCTATGGTGTTGGAATCCTTAAATATTCCTTAACAATGAATATTGATGAAGCAAAACAACATTTAAATTACCAGCCAATAACTACAACTGAGAAAAGCATAGACGATTTTATCGAATATTATACAAATGCAAAAAAATAGCCCACATATAGAAATTTATCAAAGTGGTTACTGTACTGCTAACGTTAAATACAGCGAACCACAACAACCCTCGCATAAGATCAAATTTTATGCTACCTGGGCTTTGATAAGAGACCAACAAATGGGTAATATACTTTTCGATACCGGTTATAGCAATCGATTCTTTGAAGGAACAAGGTCTTTTCCTTCAAGAATTTATAGGTGGATAACTCCTGTCAGCTATAATGAAACTGAGAGTTGCAAGAACCTGTTAAGTAACATAAAAATTGATCATGTTATCATATCACATTTCCATGCGGATCATGTTGGAGGGCTAATTGATTTTCCCGATGCCACTATTTGGTGTACAAAAAAAGAATTCGAGGTAGCGGTAAGCAGGAAAAAAAGCAATGGTGTATTTAAAGGGATACTGACTAACCAAATTCCGGATGATTTAGCATCTAGAGTTAAACATCCGGAGTTAGAGTATGGTAAAACTCAATTTGGACCTCTAAATGGTTGGTCATTTACAAACAATATACATTTTATCAGTTTGCCTGGCCATACAGCAGGACAAATCGGACTGCTTATCCAAAATTCGAACATAGGAGATATTTTACTTAATGCAGATGCCTCCTGGTCACAGAAGGCAGTAAAAGAAAAGATATACCCATCAAAAATGGTTTCGCTCTTTATCGACTCCTATTCAAAACTCAAAGTGACAATAGACAAATTACACGAATTTCACCAAATGTATCCTGAGGTAAAAATATTACCTACACACTGTATCGAGACAGCAAAGTTGGCAATTAATAATGATGGTATTTAAAATCAAAATAGCATATTACCTCATCTTGTTCTATTTGAACGATTATCGTATTAAACCTCGAAGTGTGTTAGTACATCTCCAGCAAAAACGATTCTCTAAACTCAAAAAGAAAATATCTTCCTCTCGATTTTACGGAAATATCATTCAAAAAAATGGCTCATTAAATGACTTCCCTGTTATAAATAAGAAGTTATTCATGGATAACTTCGATGATATCAATACGGTTTCAATAAATAAAGAAGAAGCACTTCAAGTAGCTCTTCAGGCAGAAAACGATCGCGATTTCAGCGAGACTATAAAGGGTATTACTGTAGGTTTATCTACCGGCACATCAGGAAATAAGGGCATCTTTCTGGCTAGTGATAATGAAAGAGCAAGGTGGGTGGCAGCTATTCTTCACAGGGTGATCGGATTTAGCTGGAAACAACGTAAAGTGGCCTTTTTCCTTCGGGCAAACAGCAAGCTATATGAATCGGTAAACTCCAGTCTGTTAAAATTCACTTTTTTCGACATCCTTAATTCCCAGGAGCAAAATATTGCTAAACTAATTAAACTAGACCCGGATATTCTGGTTGGCCAACCGTCTGTATTAAGTTCGATTGCTGATTATTACAAAAGCAACAATAGAAAGAGCAATTTCACAAAGGTTATTTCAGTAGCAGAGGTACTTGAGCCACTGGAAAAGAAGTATTTAGAACAAGTATTTAAAATCAAAATCGATCAGGTATATCAATGTACCGAAGGATTTCTTGCTACTACCTGTCAATATGGGAATATGCACTTCAATGAAGATTTTTTAATAATTGAAAAAAAGGAGATTGAATCTGAAGGAAGATACTCCCCTATTATCACCGATTTATACAGAACTTCACAACCAATAATCAGATATCATCTGGATGACATCATTATTAGTGCGAATAAATGTCCATGTGGTAGCATCTATGAGGCAATTGAACAGATTGAAGGAAGAAAGGATGATGTGATAAAGCTAAATAATGATGAAGGAAAGCTGGTTTCCATTTATCCGGATTTTATCAGAAGGCAAATAGTTAGTACTTCAGACTCCATCAAATCATATATGGTTAGACAGGTCTCTGCTAACCGATTATTAATTAGTATTGAACCTGATACCAAAGAAAATAAAATTAAGCTTCAGAATAATCTATTGGATAACCTCAAATCTTTTCTTGCCCGACTGGAAATATCTAACATAGAAATTGAATTTGAAAAACCAAAAAGTCCTGAAGCTGGCAATAAACTTAGACGAATTAGAAACGAATATGTTAATGAATAATAGAATAGCAGGCATCGGAATGGCCGTTCCGAAGAATAAGGTAACCTCAGATGCCTTAGAAAAAGAATTAGGAATTTCAAGTGGCTATTCGGAAAGCTATAATGGTGTTAAAGAAAGGTATTTTGTAACCGATGAGACCGTTTCCTCTATGGGTGCCGAAGCCCTGACAAATGCACTTGATGATGCAGGATTGGAATTAAGCGATATTGATATGTTGATTGGTGCCGGTGTTAGTTTTGATTATGCTTTACCACACAGGGCTGTAAGTGTATTGGCAGAAATGACAAATGGCAATAATTTCAATATACCTGCTATTGATGTGAATAATTCGTGCCTGAGTTTTGTCAGTGCTTTTGAAGTTGCCAGTAACCTTTTACAGAACAGCCAATACAAAAGAATAGCCATAATAGACTCTGAGATTTCCTCCAAAAATCTAAATCCGAAAGACGAAAAGACAGCCACTTTATTTGGAGATGCAGCTGTTGCTGTAATTCTTGAAAAGACCACGGATAATAAAAGTGGATTAATCCATAGTTTTACCCAGTCTTTTACTGAAGGAGCAGATTTCTCGATTATTAAAGGTGGAGGTGCGAAATACCACATTAAAGATTATCCCTATGATCCTGTCTTGTACTCATTTCAGATGCATGGTAAGAATTTGTTAAAACTAGCTGGCAAAAGAATACCTGAATTTCTCCAGTCATTTTTCGAAGGAACAGATGTAAATCCGGAAGAGATAAAGTTGGTTATACCCCACCAGGCGAGTAAACTAGGCCTTAGAATGTTTGAAAAAATATCTCCTTTCAAAAAAGAACAGATATTTCTCAATCTGGAAACTTTTGGAAATTGTATCTCTGCATCAATCCCGTTAGCTCTTTATGAGGCAATCCATAATAGAATGATACAGAAGGGCGATTTATGCATGTTGACAGGCACAGCAGCAGGATTTTCAATTGGTGGAATTCTAATTAGATATTAATTGTGATCTACAACCTTATAAATTTCACTAAGCTTTTATTCCATGCTTTTTCCTTTAACTCAAAAAGTCTGAGGTATATCCATGTTAAAAGATTAATAAGGATAACCTTATTAATACCATTTATGCTAGTCAATATCCTGTTTTCCAGGGTTTGCCTGCTGCTCGATGAAATCTTCTTTCCAGGTTACCGTAAAACTACGATAGACAAAGCTGCATTTATTATTGGTATTCCCAGAAGCGGTACAACATTTTTATTCCACTCTTTAGCAAGAGATATTGATAATTTTCATTCTTTCAAACTATGGGAGTTGGTTTTTGCCCCTTCAATCCTTCAAAAAAAGATTCTAGGCATTTTATATTTATTAGATAAAAAACTAGGTGGCCATATGGCACGAAAGATCAAAAAGTTAGACAGGATTATATTTGGTGATTTCAGGGGCATACATAATATCGGCATCAATAAGCCTGAAGAAGATGAAGCCCTGTTTATTTATAACTTCTCATCTGCCTATTTTGCATATATTTTTCCTGAAGTTAAGTTTATGGATAAATACCTGAACTTCGACAAACAACTTCCTGAGAATGTAAAAAAGAGGAATGTAAAATTTTATTATCGGCTCGTACAACGCCATAAATATTGTTTTGATCCGGAAAACAACAAATACTTCTTGTCGAAAAACCCGGCATTTGTTAGCAAAATCTCAACAGTCGCAAATCAATTTTCCCGGGCAAAATTCATTATCCCAAATAGATCTCCTTTAGAAACAATTCCTTCCACTATTAGCCTGAATGCACATATCTATAAAGCATTCTGTCATATGCCAACCGAATACCCGTTGGTTGAGAAGACAAGAGATCAGGTTATAAAGTGGCACGATCATCTTAAGGTGGTTATTGAAAATGATTTAAGCAACAGAGCTTTAATAATAGACTTTAAGAATATTGTAAATAAGCCGGGAGAAACAATTTTAAATTGTTATAACTATTTAAACATTACTGCTGACAGGAAAGCAATAGACGAAAAAGTGAAACAGTCTGGTGCTGAGAAATATGTTAGTCCTCATCATTACCCTAAAACACTTGGTCTGGAAGATGATAGCATTAAAGAAAAAATAATTGATTTAACGCACGATTATAGTCTTAACAAATGATTACTCAAATTGTAAGGTTTGTACTCCAGCACCGATTGCTTATATCAATCATACTTATTGTTATAACCACATTTTCGTTCTATCAGCTAAGATTATTAGAAACATATAATGATACAGATATATGGTTTAACAAAACTGACCAGGAGTATGTTGACTATCAGGATTTTATAAATGAATTTGGAAGTGATGAAAGCATAGTTTTATTATATAAATCAGATAGTATCTTTTTTAATAATGGACTTGCATTGAACAGAAGTATTACTTCCAGACTTTCAAAATTTGAAGGAGTAAGTTCGGTGATAAGCCTGTCTACCATTAAAAAAATTGTTCGTAATCCATTCGGATACTCTACCCGATCCATTTTACCCCAATTAAGTGTTAATCCTGAAAAGCTTAGAAAAGATATTACAGGGAATTTGATGTGCTTAAACAATGTAATTAATAAAAAAGGAGATATCACAGCAACTGTAATATATCTGGATTCACTGAAAAAGAGGCAAAAAGTATTAAGTGAAATTGATGAAGTTCAAAAACTTCTTGTAGAAAAAGGGATAGAAAGCATAACAATCGGAACTGTACCCATTAGAAGTGCGCTAAATAAAGTCTCAAAAAAGGAAGCAGGCAAATTTCTTTTATTGGCCATTGGCATAATTGGAGCATTTATCTACTTACTATATAGAAGTTTCAGGTTGGTATTAATACCAATAATTATCGCAATCATAACCGTTTCCTGGACTCTGGGTTTAATGGCCTTACTATCAATAAAACTAAATTTAGTACTAAGTATTTTACCCTTGATCCTCCTTGTAATCACGCTGGCCTTTTCAATTCATTTTATTACAGATATACTACGAAATATTACTGAGGGTGCTTCCAATCAGGAGAGAGTACAACTATCATTTAATTCAATATTTGTGAAATGTTTCCTTAGTGGTCTGACCACGGCAATCGCTTTTTTGTCCTTTACATTTAGTGATATTGGCCCAATAGAAAATTTTGGAATATTTACTGCAATAGGTATTCTCTTTTCCTTCATCATTACCTTTACAGCACTGCCCATCTACTTTTACTATCACTATCCCCAAAGGGGGCATCGTCAAAAGCTATGGGATTCATTATATATCCGTCTATTATCCTTTATTACAGATAACAAAAGGAAAATTGTCATTTCAAGTATTATTATATTAATTATTTCAATAGTCGGTATATTTAGGTTAGAAATAAATACTGATCAGTCGGAATATTTTAAGGAAACTAACTTTCTACGCAAACAAATCACCACGGCTGAGCAGTGGTTTGGCTCGATTTATCCTTTAGATGTGGTTATAAATTTACCGTCAAGTATTTATGACTCATCTGAACAATATCTCTCCAAATTAGCAGCTTTTGAATCAAAAGTTGAAAGTATCCCGATTCTCTCCTCGTCATTCTCATTAACCTCATTAGTGAATTCCTACCGGGAGTCCCTGGACAACAGGTATGATAA
Source organism: Bacteroidota bacterium (assembly GCA_039714715.1). Classification (GTDB taxonomy): domain Bacteria; phylum Bacteroidota; class Bacteroidia; order Cytophagales; family Cyclobacteriaceae; genus S012-113. Next base: position 3,443 of record JBDLIU010000179.1, on the reverse strand, counting down.
AAATCAAATCATTCAACTAATGAAATCATCAAAAATAAGGGATAAACATAACTATATATCATCTAATGGTAAGTCCATAAGGTTAGTTGTAAAAACAGAGTGGTTAGGTGATCAGGAATCCGGCCAGCTCATTCGAAATATTAATGCTATTGCAGATGAAGTATTTATTAATGATGGAATTAGTGTTCAGGTTACCGGACAAGCAGCCCTTTTAAGTAGTTTAAGTAATCGACTTGTAAGAAGTCAGATTTTCAGTATTGGTCTATGTTTCGGATTTATTTTTATAGTATTCATTGTCATTTTCCAACAAAAAAACATTTCACTATTGGCTCTAATTCCAAATATTCTACCCGTTATAATATCACTGGGATTAATGGGCTGGTTGGGAGTTCAACTAGACGTGGTAATGGCACTCCTGGCTTCAGTTACACTTGGTATTGCTGTAGATGATTCGATCCATTTCTTGAAATCATTCCAACAATATAATACAGGTACTGACAGCGACATAAAATCCTCGATTTTAAAAAGCTATCATAAAAGTGGGAACGCCATAATCACAACCACCTTTTTATTAGCACTAGGCTTTATTGTTATGATTTTCTCAGAGTACATACCTATTATCAACCTTGGTATTTTTATTACCTTGAGTGTGACTTTAGCCTTAATTTTTGATCTGATTTTACTGCCTGCTATCCTCCTTCTGTTGTTAAAGGATAATACTAGTCGTCAGAAGCCAATCTAGCCCTAAGTATTGTTGGTTCAAGAACAACACCCACAAAAAGTTCTCCTTGATGGAAAATAGCTACACTGGACCCAGATATCTCACTACCATCATTTGAATAAACTAATTCTACTTTAAAATCATCCCCATCTGGTGTAAGCTTAAAAACTTCAGAAGGTGAATGCTCATTCGCATCCTTACTATGATCAACATAATCTAATAACTTAGGATGAGCCGCAATCCAGAGGTTTCCTTCTTCATCAATATCAATATTATCAACACCAGAACCAAGGTCAATGATATGATCTTCGATGATAGTGCCGTCTTCTTCCACATTAAAGATATCCAACGCATTACCTGTAGTGGTTGTTAGGAAAAGTCTTTTCCCGTCTTTAGATATATTAATGCCATTCGCATAGTGAAAAGGAGCAGCTTCCTTTATAAAATCATTACCGTCATAATAAAAAATTGATGCTCTGGGAATCCTCAAGTAATCTTCTACAATTCGCATTATTCCTTCCCCGGATCCATGATCGTTGGTAACATAAAACTTGTCTAAATCTGTAGCAACTACATCATTAGGACAACACATTCTATCATGTGAATATGATTTAAGATGCTCTAAACGATCATCCTGAAACTTAAATACTTCTATAAAATGCCCCTTATTATTATGATTCACAGCAAACAAATAAATATTACCGTCTTTTTTTAGTAAAGAGATACCATGAGGATTAAACTCATCAGGGTAATCAGAAGGAAGTTTCTTTGGATCTACCGAATCATTAACATTTAACAAATAGATCCCATTTTTCGGATCATTCCCTTCCACTCTTCTATTGGTTGAAGAAATAAACAAATTACCAGTTTCATGATCTATTTGCATATCCTCAGGACCATAAACATTCGTATAGATTTTAATCACCTCACCATTGAATTCATTTTCAACTGACTTAAACTGGCCTGCCTGGTAAAAGAGCTTTAAAACAAAGAATGCTGCAGCAAGAGAAAAAATAATCAGAAACCTTTTCATGCGTTTAAGGACTTGGTTAATGCTAATTTACCTAATTTTTCAGAATTGACCGCTATCGTTATTCATCTCGAAGAACGTTCACCGGATTTGTACGTGCTGCTCTGTATGACTGGTAACTTATAGTCAGCCATCCAATTACAATAGATACAAGTCCTGCCAGTAAGTAGGTTCCAACTCCAGGGGTGATTCTATAGGCAAACGTCTCCAGCCATTTGTTCATACCATAAATTGTTAGTGGCACTGATACCACAAAGGCAACAACTATTAATAAAGATAAATCTCTGGATACAAGAATGAGGATGTCTCTTACTCTCGCCCCAAGAGCTTTTCTCACTCCTATTTCCTTGAATCTCCGCTCTGCCACGAACATGGACAGGGCATAAAGACCCAAACAGCTAATAACCAACGAAATAAGGGCAAACGATTTGATAAGATTGAATGTGTTATAATCAGAAGCATACTGCAAGTTAAGATGGTCGTCCAGTGTAAAATATTCAAAAGGTGTCGTATTAACCAACTGGCTCCATTCTTCCTCAAGATTGGTAATCAAACCGGCAAAATTTTCCATATTAGCATCTATAATTATATTACTAAAGTTTCTACCAGTGGGTGCCAACTCAAAAAATAATGGCGTTACTTCGTCATGAAGTGAAAACTGATTAATATTCTCCAACACACCAATAACTTTATAATTATACACTTTCCCTTGCCACTCGAAATACAACATTTCATTTGCTGCTTCTTCCGGAATTAAGTCCAATTCTTCTGCAGCAATTCTGTTTATCATGACTATACCGTTAATTGTAGTGTCCTTATTATAGTCAGTAAAATAGCTACCTCCGGCAAGATCAATATCTAATAATTGCGGATAGTTAACATCAACAGTATTCCTGAAAATATGCACAGCATCATCCATCGATTGGCCCTCACTATACATTAACATATCATTAAGAATAAGCGACCCTGGAACTGATTGTGAACCGGTAACTTCTCTTACGGGTGCATACGAAGCAAACTTCTCCTTAAGTGCCTTGTAATTACTCTTGGCTTCTCCAGTTCTCAAAGGAATTACCAATTTAGATTCAGAGGTAAATCCTAATTCTTTGTTTTGCAGATAATCAACCTGTTGAGAAATAATGATAATTGCACTTATGAGCACTATGGAAATCACGAACTGTATTACTACAAGTGACTTTCTCAAAGTGCTTGACGATTTACTGTCAGCACTTTTACCTTTTAATACTTCAGCAGGTTTAAATGCAGATAAATAAATAGCCGGATAAAAGCCTGCCAGAAGTCCTGTAATCAATAAAAAGCTAAGAGAAAATAGTCCAATACTGGCCAGGTTTTCTAATCCAATAGCAACAGGAGTCTCCACCATACTGTTAAAGATGGGTAAAGCCAATTCTGCTAAAACAATACTTAGGGATGATGAAATTAGTACAAGCAGGAAAGACTCACCGAGAAACTGCGTCATCAAGCCTTTGGATGTTACTCCCATAGCCTTTCTAATGCCAACTTCAAGACTCCTTCTGCCGGCCTGGGCAGTTGACAGGTTTATGTAATTAAAGCATGCTAATATTAGAATTAAAGCACCAATGGTAATAAGTACTTTAATAAATGTAATATCTGTTTTTCCTCCCGTATCCATTACAAAACCGGAAGAAGTATGGATATCTTCAACAGGTT
>JBDLIU010000178.1:0-9502 GCA_039714715.1 Bacteroidota bacterium | reverse complement strand
CGTTAATTGGTACTGAACTGCTCCCAATGACATGATGAAGTGATGGATAAACTTCCTGCCTGATCTGACTACTGCTATTCAAAGAAATATTCCATCCTTCAATATTAACATTATTTTGATATTTACTGAACAATGTATATGCCGGAAAAGGAGCCTGATCAAATTTCACAAAAGCGGAGAAGGTAGCATCTGATGTGAAATCAAAAATGGAGTTTGTGTTTATTGATATATAATCATCAATTCCATCAAAACTATATGCGGAATTTTCATTCTCATATCTGTCAGTGGTTAAGGTTGCACCATGAACAGTCCCAACATTTCCGTTTTTAGACTCATCATCAGCATCACCATTAAATGGATAATATGCCATTGATCCAACATCCAATCTGTCTTCATCCCTAATGCATCTTACTGATAATCCATTAGACTTATAGTAATTTGTCCTATAGATGGTTGATTTATCATAAGTTAGCGCCCGGTTCCAGGCGGTGGAGGCATTGTTTTCTAAGGTACTCCAATAATATGCAAAGTTGTTAAGATCATAGAAATTGCCTTCTTGTGAACGATGACCTGCTGGCAATGCATTAAAACCTGTTTCGTTTGTAGCCCCTGTGTTAGGTGGCAACCAGAGATCAGGTGCCTTAAGTAGTCCACCTTCGTCTATTCCTCTCCATAAGCTACCATCTGCCTCGGCCTGGCTCATTCCTATGTACATTTCTAGCTTTTTCCATTCAAGATCGCTCGGAATATGCCAGCCATCAGGGCAAACTCCCTGTATTCCGCTTGGTATTGAATCGTAAGAAGCTGCACCATCCATGGCAGCTGCCCAGGTATATAAAGTGCCATAGTTTTGCGCATGGGTTGTTGAATCATTATTATACCAGAAATAGTATTTACTGGTATAATCACTGGTGATATCACCAGCACTTGTTCCATCAGCAATTGGTGTTCCATTGGCATAGTGGGTAACAGCCAGGTTTTGCTGCATCCATATCTGGTCTCCTATTCGAACGGTATTGTAAACATTGCCATCAACATCTTTAATAGGTAGGTGTGGTGTAATAGCAACCTCAGGAGAAAACAGGCTTTCATTGCCCAGGCTATCAATTGATGTGATCTTATAATGATAGGTAGAATCACCAATGATATCATTATCAACAAAATAAGTGTCGATTGTTTTGGCAATATCAACGCTACCATAGTAAGTAAATTCTGACGAATTCAGTGCTTTATATACGTTGTATTTAACCGGGTTTAACTCTGAATTATAATTCCAATCCAGTATTACTTTAAGGTCATCTGAAGAAACAAATAATGTATCTGGCGCATGGTAATTGGCATATAATGCAATGATCTCTGCATCGGAAAGTACTCTTGAGTAAATTCTCACCTCATCCAGGGTCCCTTCAAAGAACTCTGCACCGTATGTATTATCACCATCGCGCCTGGCTCCAATATTCCAATTGTATAGAGATGGCCCCAGGGTACCATCATAATTTACGCTTCCAACATATAAGCCATCAACATAGGCATCTAATTTTAAGGTGGATGAATTCAAAACCAGCGTTGCCATATGCCAGGTACCATATTCATAGGTATTATTGGTATAAAGGTACTCTCCCGATTCCCCCTCAAATCGCAGCTTCCCTGTATAGGCGCCTGCATTGTCATTCATTCGAATGCTCACCATATTGTCAATTCCCGGGTATGTGTCATATCTGGAAACAATTTGCCCTCCACCTGTACCGGCTTTGAACCATGTATTAATTGTTAAATCTGTGTATGTGGCAGAAGCGCCAAAATCACAATCGATCCAGTCATCCACACCATCAAAAGCGTATGCTGTGTTAGTATATTCCAACCTATCGGTAGTCATTGAAGCACCATTAACCACAGCATGGTTCTCGTTACCTGATGCATCATCCGGACTATAATTAAATGGGTAATAGGCCAACAGGCTATCTTCCAGAGGATCATGTTCTTTTATACATCTGATAGACATCGAATTTGACTTCTTATAAAACTGTCTGTGAATACCTGAATTAATATAACGTAAAGCACGAATTAATGAGGTTGTATCACTTGGTTCCGTAGCACTCCAGAAATATGATAAATTTAACAAATCATAGAAAGCCCCATCACTACGACTCCCCCCGGGCAGGGCCGTGAACCATGTTTCGTTGGTTGCTCCTGTATTCGGTGCTAACCAATAATCAGTCCCCGGTGCCTTAAGCTTTCCTCCCTCATCTGTTCCTCTCCAACCCGTAAGGTTTACAGTTGCTTCGTTCATTCCCAGGTACATTTCAAGCTCTTTCCAGGCAGTATCGGAAGGTATATACCATCCGGTAGGACAAGCACCTTGTACACCTGATCCAACCTCATTTGAGCTCGCAGCGCCATTCATTGCGGCAGCCCAGGTATAGAGTCGCCCGTAGGTTTCTGCATGGTTTAGGTCATCATTATAAGAAAACTGATATTTTGTAGTGTAGTCACCAACAGTACCTCCTGCACCTGTTCCATCAACCATAGCTGTTCCATCAGTATAATGAGTGGTTGAAAGGTTTTCTCTCATCCAGATCTGTTTTCCTATTTTGATCGTTCGATAAGTATTACCATCATAATCAGTAATTAGTTCACAAGGAATTGCAAGAACCTCTTCTGATAATGGACTTTCATTGCCCAAACTATCAACTGAAGATATGGTATAGTAATACTGGTTATAATTGGTAACTGCGTTGTCAATGAACAAAGAATCTGCTGAAGAGAAAACAAGAACACTATCGTAAAGCAATGGATTCCCCTGGGTAGTGTTTCTATAGATATTGTATTTAACAGGTGATATTTCAGTATTGTAATTCCAGTGTAATGATACCTGACTATCATCTTCTCTTGCAATTAGTGTATCTGGTGCATGGTAATTAGCATACAAGCTGTACACTTCCAAACCTGTCAATACTCTTGAATAAATCCTTACATCATCAATGGAACCACCAAAAAATGCTGCACCATTGGTGTCATCTCCATCGTACCTTGTACCAATATTCCATTTATGGGCAGTGGCAATAAGATCACCATCATAGCTAGCGCTACCAACAAAAGCTCCATCAACATAAGCATCCAGTTTTAATGTTGTAGCATTTAGTACCAGCGTTGCCATGTGCCAAATATTATAATCATAAGAAGTGGAGGTATAAAGCTGTTCGGTAAGCTCTCCTTCGAATTTGATCTGACCGAAATATGTGTCGTTTATATCTGGCATGAAGATACCGACTAATCCTTCTGTATCCGGGTAGGTATTATATCTTGAGATTATCTGCCCGCCAGTTGCACTTGATTTAAACCACAGGTTGACTGATAAATCAGTATAGGTTTCAGTAGTGCCAAATCCGGTATCTATCCAATCATCAGTGCCATCAAAGCTATAGGCAGCATTGGAACTATCAAACCGATCGGTGGTTAAGGTTGCACCATAGACCAACGCATCATGGTCACCTGCACTTGCATCATAGGCATTATTGTTAAATTGATAGTCTGCTGCTAAATCTAAATCTAATGGTGCCAAATCTTTTATACATCTAACACTGCGAGCATCAGTTCTCAGGTATTGCCATCTCCCAATCTGACTATAAATATTTCGAAGACTTCGAAGCCAGGCCCGAATTTCATCATCACTTGTTGCAGTCCAACTATTAGACCACTCCCCTGTGCAACAAAATGAACCACTTGTATGTCTGTAACCTCCGGGCATTGCAGCAAAACCACTTGTATTAGAAGCACCTGTGTTAGGAGTTGACCATTCACTACTGATACTTTTTATTTGTCCACCTTCATCGGTGCCCCTCCAGTCGATATTATCTGCATCTACCTGAGACATGCCTAAGTACATTTCCAGATCTTTCCATTCCGAATCTCCCGGCACATGCCAACCGGTTGGGCATACACCCTGCACATCTCCCGGATTAGCATCAGAGCCAGATCCTCCATTTACAGCGGCAGCCCAGGTGTACAATCGGCCATAAGTTGCAACATTAGCTTCATCATTATCTTGAGCAAAGTAATACCTGGTTGTATAATCACCTGTAATGTCTCCTGCTGTTGTGCCATCAACAAGTGGTGTTCCATCAGCATAATGAGTTGTAGCCATAAAATTCAACGTCCATATCTGGTTACCTACACGAAGCGTATTATAAACATTCCCATCGTAATCAGATACCTGTAAATGTTGAGTGGAACTCACTTCATTGGAATACATACTTTCATTACCCAAGCTATCAACCGAGGTAATGCGATAATAATAGGTGGTATCACTAGTAATGCTCTCATCAACAAATGATGATGTTGATCCTGGAGTGATCAATAAGCTATCATACAATGTGGTTGATGGAGAAGAGGTGTCTCTGTAAATGTAATACTTAACCGGATTGATATCCGAATCATAATCCCAACTGAGGGTAACCCTTAAATCCTCCTCACTGGCTATCAGTGTATCCGGAGCATGATAATTTGCATAATAGGCATAAATATCAGATTCTGATAAAGCCCCGTTGTAAATACTAAATTCATCAACTATAATTTTATAATAAGCAGGTATATCGCCAAAAACTGCCCCCATCCATATTGGCCATACAGTATCTAAAATATTTATATCTGCCGACTGAGTTCCGATATTTATTCCATTCAGGTAAAAAGTCAAGCTATTATCAGTATCATTAAAAGTTATTGCCATTTGATACCACTCCTGGTCTGAAAACTGAAACGGGCCACTATAAGCATGATTTGACGGGACACCAAAATATCCAAAATCAAGAACACCACTACTTTGACCAAATGCCCATCCGCCGGAATTATTTTCATAACGTTTATGCTTAGATAGTACATACTGGAATACATCATCAGGGTTCCCGAACTTAACAAAGAAGCTTATTGTAAAATCTTCATCCAAAAGCATTTCATCTCCAAAATCAATATAATCATCTACTCCGTCAAAGCTGTACGCCCCGTTTTCATTTTCAAACCTGTCTGTTGTGAGTATTGCTCCATAAACAGTACCATCGTAATTGTTGTTTGTAGCATCGGTTGCATCTCCTGTAAACGGATATTTGGCAATGTAACCATTTGAGACAGTCACTAACCAATCCTGAATAGTTGAACCGTCTTCAGCGGTAATGGTATATGTGAGCGTATTAGTAAAATTATTGCTGGTAGAACCACTGATTTGCTCTGTTGCTCCAATTGAGGCATCAGCCCCGGATGACAAGGTAAATGTTGGTATCAGGTTGGTAGCATCAGTATCGTAAAATACTTCTATTTCAATGGTATGACTGATATCATCAATAACGGCAGGAGTTGTTTGTTGTGGAAAGGTAAAAGTTAAAATGGCAGTCTCTGTGCTTTGTGAGAAGCTTAATTGAGCTACACCAAGCAAAATGGTAATGAATAGCAATATGGTCTTTAATATTTTCAAACTAATTTGGATCCAATGGAGGCATAGGAATTGGTTGTCTTCCATCGCCACCTGTTACTATTAAAACAGCAACAGCGCTACCAACTACAACTGCTGCCGGAACAACCCATGCTGCCAAAGGCACTTTCCTTTTTATTGTAAAAGATTCACTATAAGCAATGCGCTCTATACCTGTAGCTTTAATCTTATAACCATGAATCAGTTCCAGATCTTTGGGGATCTCCCATGTATAATTATTAATACTTGGGCTTAATACAGTCAGATTGCTTATTCTGCGTGCTCCCAGATAAAGCTCCAGCTTTAATGTATCTGGTTTACTGGCTTCCCAGTGAATTACTTTAATTGTACCACGTTTAAATTTTGAATCTTTTGGGATATCAAAAACAACAAAAGGAATAAACTTTGTTTTTAGTTTTAGTGAAAATGCTCCCTTATACTCTCCAAGTTCTTCCTTTACATTCCACGTAATTTTCTTATTCCTTCCTGGTACTATATCATATCCAACATCTCCAGTAACTAATGCAAGAGGTGTAGCATAGTCATCTAAATCACTATATAGCGAAACTTCATATCTATCGGAGCTCTTGCCACCTAACGAATAAACTATCTCTATTTTTTCTCCAACAAGCTTGTATTTAAAATCAGAAATCTTTTGTGCTACCAAAAAAAGTGGCAACCAAACAAAAAATAGAGTTAATGCTAACTTGTTGGTTAGTATTGGCATACGTTAATTTTAAGCCGATAAAGATATGTATTAAGTGTTGTTTTACAATGACTAAAGCTTGATTTTAGGATATTAAGGTCTTATTAATGGTATTTTAAGACAAGACTAAATGCAATTATCAATAAAGACATTGTTAATCTGTTAAAACGTGAGCAATAATCAATAGAATCCTATCTTTCAATGAAACTCACAATTGTTGGCACTAGTGCTTCATGAAGTGACAAATCAGGGTTATTATAGGTCTTGATATTTTCCATCCTGTCTATTACTGATGGTTTAAGAACATGATTCATCCCTTCAATAATTTCTATTTCTGCTTTTGTATTTGAATTTGATAGAAGTTCAGCATCTCTGGTTTTTACCTGGATGTCCGTGGTGCCCTGGATTAGTAAAACAGGTTTATCAAGGTGGGCAATTTCTTTGGCAGGGTTGTATTTAAACCATGAAATAAGATAAGGTTGCACACTGGGTCTGAATAGTGTGAATAAACCTGGAGGTACATCATCTGATGTTTCTCCGTTTTCAAGTTTTGCCAGGATTGGATCAGCAGTTTCTAAAACAATGGGTGGTTGAGCGCCAAGCTGTTCTCTCAGGATATCAGCAGCAGGTCGACCCACACCGGCCAGCGAGACAAACTTATCAACATGTTTATTTTGGGCAGCTATCATCCCCAATAAAGATCCTTCACTATGGCCGGTGATTATAATATCACGGAATCGCTTATCATCAATTAAGAAATCTACCCAGGATTTAGCATCTTCAACATAGTGTTCGAAACGCAGATCAATTTCTTTTGAGCCAGCGTATGCACTTTTGCCAACACCTCTTTTGTCATATCGGAGCGATGCTATCCCATTGTCAGCCAGCCCTTCTGCCAGCATTTTCAGGGAATTATTTTTCATCATCGGATTATTGCCATCTCGATCAGTAGGTCCTGATCCTGCAATGATCAGGGCGACAGGCATTTTTTTCTTTGAGATTGGAAGAAGCAGTGTGCCTTCGAGTTTGCAACTATCGACTTCGATACTTACTATCTCTTCAGTTTGTGAAAAAGAGATAGTTGGTAAACTTAAAACGAATAGTAAAAAGAATGATCTTACCATTGGACTTACAGATTCGTAAAATAAATCTACATATATTTAGGTATTATTTTTTTAAGAAAAACTTTAACACAAGTCAGTTACCTAAATCAATAATAAAGAATATATAGTCAAATCAAGAATTTAAAATTTTTATATAATGAAAAATTTGGCAGCTATTTTTTTATTTCTGGCATTTCAAGTTAACGCCCAGGAATACACTGTTCTTCAAATAAAAGGTGAGATAACAAGGGTAAGCACTGGTAAATTATTGAAGCAAGGAGATAAGATTTCTGATGATGAAAAAATTAGCTTTAAAACTAATAATGCCATGGCTGCTGTGTTAAGTACAACTAAGGGCAGGTATATTATAAAACCAAAGCAAGAAGAATTAGAAAAGTCTAATGATTTAGTTTATGTTCTTAAATCAACAGTAACTCCTGTTAGAGGAGGGATGAGTACTCGAGCTGCTGGAATTCAGAATGCCCTGGACCTTAAAATGTATTTTTCGGAAAAACCATATGTTTGGGTGGGTGAAGAGATCCGATTAGAAGTTTCAGGTGTTGCGTTTCCAATGAATGAGAACAATTTTTTCTTCATTAGTTATGTTTATAATGATCAAGTGATCAACAAAATGTTAGGTCATGATAATGAAGATCTTATACTTAAGAAAAAGACCTTATTTGAAGTTGATGGTGAACCTATTGATCCTACCCAGGTAAGTAATTATAAATTGTATTATTATAAAGTTGATTCTGAAGAATCTACACTTATTACACAAATCGAGTTTGTCTTAATTGATACTGAAACCCTTGAATCATTATATAGTCAGTTGCAGAATGATGGTGAAGACACATTTTATCATATAGCTGATTTATATTCTGACTTATACGGCAAATGTGATCCCCTTCAGATTAGGTACAACCTAATGAAATAGTAATTGTTTTTTTAAAGTGAAAAAAAACAAAAGCAAATATTTCATTCTGGCATTCGCCAATTCATTAATTCTATTCGTTTTAACATCATGGTTTTGGAGCCTACCATGGTTGGCCGGTGATGAAAAAATGATGATATGGGCAACATCGGCAATTCGTTTAACTAACAGAGAAATTCCGGATAGTGAAGATTTCGCTTTTATCAATGTTGCCTACGACAGGATGCTGATTGATAAACAAGACGAATATGGCTTTACAGTAGGCAACCAGGCTGTAACGGACAGAAAAAAACTAACAAAACTACTTCGGGTTATAAATCAGTCGGAGGCTCAACCGAAATATCTATTTTGCGATATTTATTTTGAGGAAAGCACAATGTACGACTCTGCATTGGCTATAGAATTTGGCTCGTTAAAAAACCATGTAGTATCAACACACCTCAACGAAAATGAAGAATTAACTCTACCTGTTATTAAGAGTGCTAACATTGGATTAAGTGACTATGTAATAGGTAATATCTTTGAAGGAGTATATAAGTTTCAACTGTTTTTTAAAGATTCTTTAAGGCTCACACCATTGACTATCTACCAAGATCTAAACAATGCTGAGATAAAGAGATTTGGGCCGTTTGTGAGAATAAACGACCAGTTTACACTTAATCATTTTATAATGAATTACCGGTTGCTACAGCATGATATATATGATTTGGAAACGGGATTTAATCCGGTAAACCTGGGAGAGTTATTAATGCTTTCAGATAAAGATATTGCTGATTTTTTGCAAAACAAGATCGTAATAATCGGAGATTTTTTTGAATCAGATATGCATGAAACAATGTTTGAAATTACTTCAGGGCCTGTGATATTACTAAATGCATATCTTGCAATTCAAAACAATGATACAGTAGTGAGTATTCCGTTTCTGCTCTTACTAATGTTAGTATATTTCTGGCTTTCCTATATTGCAATTTACCCCGATGATCTGATTGAGCGTTATATTAAAAGGAAATTTGGGAAAATCAAATGGGTGGGCAATCTCACATCATTTATGAGCTATGTTATTGGTTTGGTTGTCACTTCAATTTTAACCTATTTCCTGTTCAACATTCATCTGAATGTATTCATGCTCAGTATCTATTTTTTTATAATAGAGAAAATCAGCGATATAGTTCATAAAAAACTCATTCCTTCGAAAGAAGGATAAACTGGTCGTAGAATACCCTACGACCAGGTATTGTATTTTAATCTTCCAGGGTACTGGCAATAAAGAAGGCACTACCTGCTAGCGCTGTATCTTTTAA
>JBDLIU010000177.1:0-9572 GCA_039714715.1 Bacteroidota bacterium | reverse complement strand
ACAAACTTTTTCCTTACCAATAGTAGCCATAATCACTTCTTTGCTCTCAATATACATTCCTCACCGGAATCTTTTTGCACTAAAAAAATAAGTGCCGCATAAATATAAAAAAACAAAGCCCTCGCAAGGGTAAACATACTATAACGCTTCCCGTGCAAACGTTTTCCTGTACAACGTATCTCAAAACTAGCCGCTGCCATCACGAAGGTATTAACAGGTGTGGTCCACGACTTGTATTCTTCAAACCCAGCCTTGAATGCAAGGGCGCTAAGAGTGCCAGGGGAAAAAATATGTAAATGCCGGGGCAACTCCAACCCCCGCCAACACGAACTAAAATATTTGTGTCCGCAACTTTTAACATTGGGGGTAACCACTACCAGTTCTCCAGATGGCTTCAAAAGGCGACGACATTCTTCGAGTAAGGCTACGGGTTGGTACACATGCTCAATAACGTGAGTCATGATAATGACATCATATGAGCCCTCTGCAAGATCAAGCTTCTCAAGTTCTCCAAGATGGACTGTAATTCCGTGAGTGCCCCTGGCATTTTCTGCTGCTTTCGGGTCAACCTCCTGTCCTTCAACCTCCCAACCGGCCTTTCGCATCCAAACTAAGCGATCACCACTACCACAACCAACTTCTAGCAATTTCCCCGGTACTTTTCGATGACTCCATAAGTGTTTCAGTTTCTTGTAGTCCCGCCTCATAAAAACACCTTTGCAAGAACTATAAATTCTCTGTTGCAGGCTTTGCTTACGCACATCTTCACCATGCGTATAATATTCATCATAAGCCTTCCAGAGATCATCCTTGCAGGGCCTTGGGTCTAACCAAACAAGACCACATTCTAGATTGGGACAACGCTTAAAGTCCCATTTACCAGCTACTCCAAACAACCAGTCCTCCAAGCCTTGGTATAAAATGTCACCTTTACTGCCGCAGATATAACAATCAGGACAATATTGTACTCGAATATTCCTACCAGCTGTCTGGGGCATAATCTTAAAGGTTGTTTAGTTAAAGAGAGGTAACGCTTTCAGGTAATTACAGATGAATGTCTTATCTTCTTTCGTAAAGAGAAAAAACCAAAATAGAGGGATTAACAACAAGATAACCCCTGAAAAATAAATAACCTTCACTGAAAGATCTCCAATACCGGCAGCTATAAATAAAACAAGTAATGCAACACATAAAGCCAGAGCTTTTTTCTTTAAAAACATTGTACTTACTGGAAGATAACGTCTTGACATAAAAAACATAAGTACGGTATCCAAAGTTACCCGAACAGTCCAAGCCACAGCCGCGCCCTCGACTCCATAGAGATGAACTAATTGCCAAAGAAGCAAGAGATAAACCGGAAGCTCAATTAAATGTAATTTTGCTGTTATATCTGGCCTACCTGCACCTTGGATTAAGGCGACAGGAACGTGAGCAAGACTATTTATCAATACTCCAACGGCTATCCACTGTAACACCCTAGTACTATTCACCACAAACTCTGCCCCTAGCCATAAGTCCAAGCCTTGAGAGGCAAAAACAATTATCGTTAGGACAACTGGGAATAATGCAACAAAAATATAATTCACTCCCCTATTATACAATCGCAGAACATGAAATTTATCTTCAACCAAAGCGGCAGAAAAAGCAGGGAACAAAACACCTGCCACAGCATATGGAAAAAGCCAAAGCTTGGTTGCTATCTCATAAGGCGTAACATAATAGGTAACCGCCGTCATGGTAATCATACTGCCAATCAAAAAGCGATCAGTATAAACCAAAAAGGGACCAAGCACGTTACTGACACTCATCCAGCCCCCCAAGCTCAGCAATGGCCGAAACAGATTCCTTTGTACTTTGGCCTTGCCAAGCAACTCAGGAACTAAGCGGACACACAAAATCAGGCTCCAGATACAGATAATTAAACGTCCTCCTCCGAGAACCCACATAACCGGCACCAAGCTATCTGAAAAGGGTAGAACTAAAACCGGGCCAAGAAAAGTTATAGCCCCGAGCGGTATTCTTATGGCGTTGGCCAAATCAAAACGCTGAAAGGCTTCAAGTATGCCCCTTAGACCGGATGTAGCAATAACAAATGGGATTGATAAAGAAAGGACATAAAAAGAATGTACGGTTTCAATCTGCAAGAAACTAGGAACATTTAAAACTGTAAAGACAAGCCAGTTGGAAATTGCCACGACAAAAGATGTCCCAAGGAATCCCAAAGCGGTCATCAAGCATAAACCAGTTTTAACAAGATCTGGAATTCCGTCTACATCTCCCGCCCCTAAGCGTTCGGCAACTAATTTTGTAATTGCCCGCCCAAGCCCCAAATCAAAGAAACTGAAATAGCCTATAATCATCCAAGCAAGAGCCAAGACTCCAAAACGTTCTGTCCCTAAACCGTTAACAAGAAATGGAAAAGCAAAAACAGCAACTAATAAGGGCGCACCGTAGCCAAACATATTCCAAAGGGTGTTACGGGCAAGTCTTGGACCACTCGTTAACTGAACTGCACCAGTGACACCTTCACTTACATCTTGCGAATCTATCGGGATTTTCATCTTGTTAGACCATGAAGACTGCGGAAGAGGACCGTCTCAAGCTCGATCTTGCCATTATTCACTAGGATATTTCTTAAGAGACGGGACGACATATCTCCAAGAAGCTCCGGCAAAACAAGAATATCGAGAAAAAAAGTGTCCACAATCCCGACGAGGCAGGTGAAGCTTCTGGTGCAGCAAAAACAACTTCTCTGGTAGCCAGACATCATCCTGATCCGAAAAAGCAACATAGGGCGCATCAACAAAATCCATCAATTGCGAATAACTTAATCATGGCCCCAATGATTCCTCGCCAACAGCAACAATATCGAAATTTAGAACTGAAGCAGCCCAGTTGTTTAAAATGTGGAGAGTATCATCAGTTGAACCGTTATCCCGCACAAGAATACGAAAATCATGGTTGCTCTTATCTACATCAATAGACCGAAGTTGGTCATTCAAACATGAATCGCTATTATAAGTCGTTCATAACATATCGATTTCGATCTTCATGCACTTCTTTATGAGATGAATATTTATTGAATTTCATCTCATGTGGTGCACTTTGAACTTGAATCTACCTGATATTGAAGCCAAAAGATGAGTGTAATACTTTAGCAGAGAGTATCTTTGAGTGTATTGATTCAGACTTAATCTGAAAGTTACCGGTTTTTCGGAGGTGCCTGTCAGATTAAGTTCAGGCTACCAGCTTTTCTTGCCAAATATCCTTACTGTCTTCAAGTGGTTCCATAGACGTTCTACCACAACACATTTTGGCCTTGGTGAGTCCTGTCGCTGTGTAATACGCTTTTTCGATGTACACATTTACCCATGCGCCTCAGGGAAACGATTCCACACACGAAAGATTAGCAATAATTACGTAACCGTTTAATAAATCCAGAAATCCCTTCACGCTTTAACACACCTAGTACCAATTTGAGAAGTTGAACACCTACTTGAGGTGAGAACACACATTCAATCAAAATTTGAATCAATGTTCTCGACTTAAATTTAGCACTGCTGTATCTAACGATTTTTCCTTTAGCAGCTTCACTTTTCCACCATCTTGAAAAACATGGCTCCTCGACATCGTAAGGATCTGGAAAAAGCCTTTGTACATCGTGTCTTGCTTGATAAAGTCGCCGTGCTTCAAGTGGAATAGGTTCACCATTTTCAAACTGACCATAATGCCAGCCTATATACCGCTCATCACCCTGACCTTCAGCTACTAAATCTTTTCCATATGTATCCCACAGTTCATGTACAATAGTTTCGCTTGATGCGTATCGTATAAGCATACCCAACCCATCTCCACTATCATAGCCAGTAAAATGATAGAAGCGCAGAGGTGCGTCTGCAACATAAAACACTCCAGCATCATCTTTGGATAGAGGACGATGAGCAATATTCCATGTGGCAACATTGTAGCCAGGGTCTCTAACAATGGACAAACCGCTAAAAAAAGCAGGCGCAAGATCACACCAACGCTGGTCCGTAAAAAGGCCACTAGAGATGTCATCACGGCAAAAAAGACGCAACCGATCGGCCCACCAACGAATAAAGGCAAGGCCTTGACCTGAAGTTCTTGCCGCAAAGAAACCAAGATTGTAGACACCGTGTTTCAGCGCAGAAATCTCATTATCTTGTATTGCTAAAATATCTTGCTCAGCATCGAGCAAGTGTGGTGTTAATAAAATTTCGTGCTGATCGAGTAGTGAATCAAGTGGCGAAAGCGAGTTAAACACCTTGATGTCTGGATCAAGATACATGATTTTATCAACATTAGAGCGTTGAGCAAGCAATTCAGCAGCTGCTCCCTTTACTGCAGTACATAGCTCAACTAGAGCATGACCGAATGCCCATGCCTTCCAGTTCGGTAATTCAAGTTGGTCGATAGTAAGGGTCTCGTCGAAAGGTTCTTGTTCAAGATCAAACCCCTCCGGAAAATCATCAGAATAGAGCAACACGAATGTCCAGTCTGGGTGAAAACGCTTGAGCGATTTGGCTAAAACTCTCGCTTTGGGAAGATAGCTTTTTGTCACTGAGGTATAAACGAGCATTATATTTTCATCTCCAGAGCTTCTTTTAAAACTGATTGAATGGCTGTCAAGATTACTTGAGTTGGCGAGTCTAACGGAATTACTTTTCCGCGGATATATTGATCAACACGACGACCTTGTGCCCCGATGTCAAATGCAACGATTGGCAGACTCATTTTCATTGCCTCAGAAATTGTATAACTAAATGTTTCTGGGACAATACTAGGCATTAAAATTACGTTGATGCCCTCATTATTTACAATCTCATGTAAATTTTTACTTTCATAAGGACCTAAAACCTTTACATCAGACATAGTTGGAAATAGACTTTGGCCAACAACGGTAATAGGAATCCCAAGACCATGTTTCGTAATGTATTTCGCGAGTTCATTAACAACCGTCCCTCCTTTAATGGACGATAGTGTCCCCAATACACCGATATGCAAGGGTTCCACCACACGAACATGGCAGTTGTCAGGAAAATAATTAATGTGGTGAGGTCTCACTTTTAATTTATTTGCGTCTAAATCAAAAGCTCTACCGAGGATTTCAACTGATGATTGATCAAAAAAAGTGATAGCCGTTGCTGCTTCAAACAGCTCGGCAAAAGGCTTGCGCCATTGGGCTACATCTGTTGGACGATTTTCTTGAGGATACCAGCTGTGATACCATCCGATATTTTGCTTTAAACAAGATATGCACACTTCTTGAAGCTGCGGCACACCACAATATTTTCCCTCGAAATCGGATAGATGCGGAGAAGGGCATATAGCATAAAAGTCATGTATTTTAACTTCTAATGCTGCTTTCTTCGAAGAAGCAAGATCAATAATCATCGAAATTGCCATTCTAATATCAGGATAGCCGTATACAGAGTTGATAATGATGCTGTCACTTTGTAACTTAGAGAAAAACTCGAACAAGTTATTTATTGAGGAAGTGTAAAAAAGCAAATTATCATCCACATCACCTAGTTCGACCAGCCAAACCGCTTCAAAACAGTAGACTCTTAAAGTCATGCCACCATTAGAATGAATACTCTTCACTAATTCAGTGGAATATGTGTTCGCTCCACCTCCACCATTATGATCAAAAATGATTATTGGTTTTAAGAGTAGCCCCTTTTGGAGATATATATGGAGCAGATCAATTCTACGCGCTTTAAATTGTTTAGCGACAGATTCTACAGACACAGAACCTTTCATATTGAAATGTTTGTATAAGAATACTCTGCTGGCCAAGGATTTAATTCCACCTTGGGATGAAACATTAAAACATTGTGTTAATAATCTCCGCAGCCCCCCCATCCCAGGGTGTCTCTGACGATAATTTTGGTAAAATCGTACCCCCCCCAAAAAACGTTGCCCATATTCTGACAATGCCCGCAAAGGTTTTGTGATGCGCCATGAGGTCGACGAACGAATATTCTTAACCTCATCACGCAGATCAGAAGATAAAAGCTGAAGATTGGCGATCTGCCTATCGCGTTTCACAACGGCCTTGCGCAGGTCCTCAACCTTATCTTTAATATGGCGTAATTCTACTCTCTCTATCTGCCTCTCACCCAAAGCGGAGAAATACGACTTAATTTTTGGATGTTCAATGGAATTTGAATCAAGCCATGCCATTTTATTACCAGCAGTCGCACCATCAATTTGCAAGACACCAAGTCCACAAGAGTGTTCAAACTCCATATTGTTAGGATATTGTGAATGCAACTCTTCCCAAAACTTCCATACGCCAAAACCATGATCATGCACGTGTGTGTCATGAAAAAGAACAATAGCACCTGGTGCAAGCTTGGGACGCCAGGTATCAAAATCATGTTTAACCCCTTCATATGTATGCAGACCATCAATGTGCAACAAATCAATTGATCCATCTGAAAAATGACTCAAGGCATTATCAAATGTCATGCGCATCAAGCTTGAAAATTTTTCATAGTACAATTTATTATGATCGTTGACTTCTTCGAAAACATTCGTACTGTAGCGACCTGTATGCATATCGCCTTGCCATGTGTCAACTGCATAGCATTTTGTATCAAGATTTGCTTTACTCACTGCTTGACAAAATGAAAAATAGGAATTGCCTGAATGCGTACCTAGTTCGACAAATACTTTAGGTTCAGCAACACGTATTAGCCATGCAGCAAATGGCAAATGTCCACACCAGTATTCAGGAGGTACGACTGATACTGGCATAAATCCTGCTACTTCTAACAAAAGTTCATTTTGATTATTCACATGCCTACTCAATTTCAAATTTAATATTTTTCATAGGAATACCGACTAATCCACTTGCAACACTGGTTGACTCCGACTTAAAGAAGATTGCATCATGCACCCAGTGATGTGGAACATGATCATGCTGAGAGCCATTTGCTATGGCAACAGTAATTGAATAATCACCAGCAAGCAAACGCGGCATCTGGAATCCAAATTCAGCCGTTAAAAATTGGCCTTGGTCACAGATAACGGGGGAGTCCATATAAGTAATATAAGTATTGTCTCCGAATAAATTCTGACCCAGTTTGTCTTTTATAAAAAAACCAATGATTGGTGAATCGAGTGCCGAATGCGCAACAGCCTCAATTCTGAGGATCACATCTTCCCCACCCACAATCCAAGCAAGTTGTTTGTATTGCGCATCAAGAAATCTGACACTAATAATTTGTGCACCCCCTTTACCAAATGACGGAGCACTAGGATTAAATTTGAATAACCTAATGTCGTTACGCAAATTGCTTGCATTAATAATTTCCTGCCGTGGATCTTTAATATTGTGGTTTAATTGATCAGCATCTCTTCTAAAACATTTTACAGAGCCTTCACCTTGCTGAACTTCGTACAAAGCTTCTAAGTATTCTTCACATACATTCTTGGGGGAGCCCAATATCTGCACAGATCCCCTATCAATCCATATAGCTCTAGTACATAAGTTTTTAACTGTGCTGGTATCATGACTAACGAACAAGACTGTCCCAGTTGTCATAAAGTTGCGCAAATAACGCATGCATTTTTGGGTAAAGAATGCATCGCCAACCGCCAAGGCTTCATCTACTACCAAAATGTCCGCATCAACGTGGGCAATAACGGCAAATGCCAAACGCACCATCATACCGCTGGAGTAAGTCTTAACAGGCTGATCAATAAAATCACCAATATCAGCAAAATCGACAATATCAGCAAAACGAAGATCAGTTTCTGTTCTGTTTAAGCCAAATAAGGCTGCATTCATATACACGTTTTCTCGTCCTGTGAACTCTGGATTAAAACCCGAGCCAAGTTCAAGAAGGGCAGCGATACGCCCAGTGGTATGAATACTGCCACTAGTGGGGTAAAGCGTACCGCAGATCATTTGCAGCAAGGTTGATTTGCCACTCCCATTACGCCCTATGATGCCCACAGTTTCGCCCTTTTTAACCTGCAACGAAACATCTCTCAGCGCCCAAAATTCACGAAAATATTGTTTGGGTTGTTTTCCGATAAAGCGCCGCAAACGCGGATAGATAGACTGCTTAAGCCGGTCATAGGGCTGGTCGTAAATCTGGTAACATTTGCTGAGGTTTTCTACCTTGATGGCAATATCAGAGGACATCGGCAAACCCCTTTCGTGTTTTCTGAAACCAAACAAATCCGAGCCAGGCGACCAAGGCGGCGGCGAGGAGATAGACAGCCCAAATTGTCATATTTGGTATTTTCCCCCAAAACAATACATCTCGGGTCTGTTCGATTACGGGGTAGAGGGGATTTAGCAACAGTAGTTGGCGGTATTTTTCCGGTAGGGCACTGGCCGGGTAAAAAATCGGTGAAAGAAACATCAGCACCGTGGTGACAATACCAATGAATTGGGAGACATCGCGCAAATAAACGCCCAACGAAGCCAGCCCCCAGCTGACTCCCATAATAAACAGCAACAACGAAAGGATGACCAGCGGCAGTAGCAATACAGTAACGTGTGGCACCCCGAAAAAAATGAGATAAGCCAGAAACCATACGCCAAGACTAATCAGGGCATGAAACAGGGCTGACCCCAAGACAATCCAAGGTAAAATTTCTAAAGGAAATACCACTTTTTTGACATAATTGACGTTGGAAAGAATCAAGCCTGGTGCCCGATTGACGCATTCGGCAAAGAGATTGAATATTATCAGCCCGGCAAATAGCAAGAGGGCGAATTCTGTTTTTGAGTCGCTGGTCGTACTCCAGCGCGCCGTGAATACAACGCTGAAGACAAAGGTGTAGACGGCCAGCATGAACAAAGGGTTAAAGAACGACCACGCAAGGCCTAAAGCCGAGCCACGGTAACGGCCAATGACTTCACGTTTGGTCATCTGGGCGATGAGCTGACGATTTGTAAGGAAACTACGAATCATCTGGATGGGGTTTATGGACAAGGGGGCATGGGGATTCATGACATTTCCTCCATGCAGAGTTCTAAAGACGCATCCCAGCTTGGCATTGTCAGGTTATACTTGTCTTGCAGTTTGTTTATCGACATACTGGAGTTCATTGGCCGTTTGGCTGGCGTTGGGTATTCACAGGTAGTGATAGGGGAAATATCACGTATTTTCAAGACATCTCTTTTGTTTTGACTCTGGGCTATGCTCTTAATTTTTTCGGCAAAACCGTGCCAAGTTGTTTGGCCAGACGAAGTGAGATGATAGAGCCCGGATTGAAATGTTTTTTGTTGGCGCTCAAGGAGTGACTGTTTAACGATATGGGCGGTTGTTTCGGCGATAAGCCTTGCCCAGGAAGGAGTCCCCCTCTGATCGTTGATGATGCGCAGGTTCTCCCTTTCCTTCATTAACTTGAGCATGGTCAATAAAAAATTGTTGCCACGAGAACCATACACCCATGATGTCCGCAGAATCATATGATCAGCATCAATCGTTTGGATGGCCTGCTCACCAGCCAGTTTACTTGCACCGTAGATATTAATTGGCTTAGGCCCATCTGTCTCAGTGTAGGGTGTTTGTTTGTTACCATCA